>JAHJWA010000283.1 GCA_018828205.1 Alphaproteobacteria bacterium | reverse complement strand
GCGGTGCGCCGCGCGGGCACGCTGGCGCATGGCGCGGTGCTGGGCTCGATGCTGCGCGAGGAAGGGTTCCACTTCGCCCGCGCCGGCACCTTCATCGAACGCGCCGACAACATCGCGCGGATCATGGACATCAAATACTATCTGCTGCTGCCCTCGCTCTCCTATGTCGGGTCGAGCATGGACACCGGGCAGTGGGACATGGTGCTGCGCTCGGTCTCGGGGGACAGCGCCTATCGCTGGCTCAACGCCGGGCAGATCGACGCGCGCGGGATTGTCAATTTCCTCGTGCTCGACGAACGCTTCCCGCGCAGCCTCGCCTATTCGCACGCCGCCCTGCGCGAAAATCTCGCCGCGCTGGCGCGGATCCACGGCGTCGAGGGCAGGAGCAACGAACTGATGCGCGAATCCGATACTAGGCTGTCGGGCCTCTCGATCGAAGACGTCTTCGACAAGGGGCTGCACAAGTTCCTGACCGACTTCACCGCCGCCAATTCGTCGATCGCCCATGCGATCGGCCAAGATTACAGGTTTCTCGCCTGATGCTGCTCGATATCCGCCACACCACCCGCTACCGTTTCTCCGAACCCGTCGTTCACGCGCTCCAGCGCCTGCGGCTGACCCCCAAGGCGACGCAGGGGCAGGAAATCCTCGCCTGGAACATGGAGTTCGAGCACGCGCATGAGGAGCTGTCCTACGACGACCAGCATCACAACAAGGTGACGCTCGTCGCGGTCGAGAGCGGCGCGCGCGAGGTTACGGTGACCTGCCGGGGCGAGGTCGATACTTCGGACCACGCCGGTGTGATCGGGCATCACGCAGGGCACCTGCCTTTGTGGAGCTTTATCGGGCAGACCCCGCGAACCAAGCCGGGCCCGCGCATGAAGGGGCTGGTGGAAAGCGTGCGTGCCGAAGGCCATCAACCGCTCGATATGCTCCACGCGCTTTCGGCGCGCATCGCCGGAACGGTGAATTACGAGATCGGCACCACCGATGTGAACACGACCGCCGAACAATCGCTCGGCGAAGGCCACGGCGTGTGCCAGGATCACGCGCAGATCTTCATCGGCGCTGCCCGCGCGCTCGATATCCCGGCGCGCTACGTCAGCGGCTATCTGATGATGGACGACCGGGTCGAACAGGACGCGACCCATGCCTGGGCCGAGGCCTTCGTCGAAGGGCTGGGCTGGGTCGGTTTCGACATTTCCAACGGCATCAGTCCCGACCAGCGCTACGTCCGGGTTGCCACCGGGCGCGACTACCGCGATGCCGCACCGATCACCGGTATCAGCTTCGGCAGCGCCTCGCAGGAACTGCAGGTCGAGGTTGCCGTGGCGCAGCGCCAGGTCCAACAATAGCGCCAGGTCCAGCGCCAGCGCCGGATTCAGTTTCAGGGAGAATGCATGACATATTGCGTGGGAATGATCGTCGAGAAGGGTCTCGTCCTGATGAGCGACACCCGCACCAATTCGGGGGTCGACAATATTTCCGTGTTTCGCAAGATGTTCCACTGGCAGGTGCCCGGCGACCGAATCATCACCGTGATGACCGCGGGCAATCTCGCCACCACCCAGGCTGTGGTCAGCCAGTTGGAAGAGCGCACCAAGGAGCCCGACCAGCGCGACAATGTGCTGCTCCAGTCGCCCACCATGTTCCAGGTCGCGAGCGAGATCGGCAAGCTGGTGCGCGAGACCATCGCCGAACGCCAGCGCAGCAATGGCGAGCGCGGCAAGGGGCGCTTCACCGCATCGATCATCGTCGCGGGCCAGATCGCCGGCATGGAGCCGCGGCTCTTCATGGTCTATCCTGAAGGCAATTTCATCGAGGCCAGCGCCGACACCCCCTTCTTCCAGATCGGCGAGACCAAATACGGCCGCCCGATCATCCTGCGCGGCTACGACCGTTCGATGAGCATGGAGGATGCGGTCAAGCTGCTGACCGTGTCGTTCGATTCCACGCTCAAGGCCAATCTCTCGGTGGGGCTGCCGCTCGATCTGATGGTGATCGAGCGCGACAAGTTCGAGGTCACCCACCAGCGCCGGATCGCGCATGACGATCCCTATTTCCTGGCGATCTCGACCAGCTGGAGCGAAGCCTTGCGGACCGCGTTCCATTCGCTGCCCGACTACAGCTTCTTCACCAATTACGAAGACGAATAGCGCGTCGCGGCGCGGATCAGCGGCAGAAGCTGCCGCTGCCCAGCTCGACATGCAGATGGTCGCGATGCGCGGCGTTGTAATCCGGCCCCAGCACGGTGCCGAAACGCTTGCAGGCGCTGCGATGGACCACGCGCAGGAATTCCTGCTCGTCGCGGCTGCGCGAGGACCAGCCGTCGATCACGCTGATCCGCCGCCCGTCGGCGAGCACGAAGGCGCCGATATCGATCGCCTCCGCGCGCGCGTGGGCCGACAGCCGCCCGGTCCCGGCGACATTGCGGCAGGAATAGCTGCCCATGGTCTCGATCCGCTCGAGCGGGCTGCCCAGCAGCTGGCGCGCCGCGCGATCGACGCCGAAGCGCGCCCAGCCGGAGAAGGCGCTCGCCAGCGGGCAGGCGACCGGGCCCAGGTTGGAAAGCGCGAAGCCGCCCGCGTCGCCCTGCAGCCGGTCGAGCCGGACGCTGTTGGAGACCTGGCAACCGGCGCCATAATAGCGGTCGGGGACGGGGGAATAGAGCGAGCCGGTCTGCGCCAGTTCGCTGAGGCATTGGGCGGCTTCGGGCCGGATCGCGGCCACCGCGCTGCTGGATGCTGCGCGCGGTCCGGGGCGTTCGGGTTCGCGCGACTGTGGCAGGGCGGAACAGCCAGCCAATGCGATGATCGCGAGTAACCATAAGAACTGCCGCATACGCCCCTGGTAACCCGATCATGCTTAACGGGAACCTAAGCGGGCCGAGAAAGCGGCTGGCTGGCGGGAGCGTCAGGCCTCGGGCGCCGCGCATTGCTCCCACAGCTCGATCTTGATGCCGTCGGGATCGAGCAGCCAGGCGAACTTGCCATAGCCCTCGTCGGCGCTGTCGAGGATTGCGACACCCTTGGCCTTGAGCTGTTCGACCATGGCGTCGCAATCGTCGACGCGCAGATTGATCATGAAGCCGCCGGTGCCGGGCTTGATATACGCATCGTCCTTGAAATGGCTGACCAACGAATAGGGCTGCTCCTTGGTCTCTTCGGACCACATCAGCTGCGGGCCGTATTCGCCGCCGAGCCCGAGCACCTCGCGGTACCATTGCCGGGTCGCCTCCGGGTCCTTCACCACGTAGAAGACCCCGCCCAGACCGGTCACCTTCGCCATCGCCTCGCTCCTCAGTAGCCGCTCGCCTGCCCGTCCTTGCGCATCTCGGTCGCGCCGGTCAGCACGCCGGTCTCGGGATCGCGCGCGATCGCCTGATAGCCGCCGAACATGATGCCGTCGGCGACCACGTCCACCTTGTGACCCATAGCACGCAGCCGTTCGACGGTCGCCCTGGGCAGGCCCGGTTCGACGAACAGCGTGCCCAGCGGATCGGCGGAGGGCCCGGCCAGCGGTTC
>JAHJWA010000282.1 GCA_018828205.1 Alphaproteobacteria bacterium | reverse complement strand
GGCCGCCCAACAGCGGGAAATCGACGCTTTTCAACGCTTTTGTGCGCGATTCTGCGGCCATTACCTCGCCCGTGGCCGGGACCACCCGCGATGCGATCGAGCGCCCGGTGGCCTATGGCGGCGTCCCCTTCGTCCTGGTCGATACCGCCGGGCTGCACGAGGCGGGGAGCGATGCGATTGAGGTGATCGGCATGGAACGCGCGCGCGAGCAGCTCGAGCGCGCGGATATCGTGCTGTGGCTCGGGGATGAAGGCGAGGGCCCGAAAGATGCCCTGGAAATCCAGTCGCGCGCGGACGAGGCGGGTTCTCCCCTCAAACAGGCACCGCAGCATGTAGTTTCAGCCGTTACCGGTATGGGCATGGCTGTGCTCGAGGGAGATCTTATAGCGCGCGCTCGCAACCTGCTCCCCAAACCGGGCGTGGCGGCGCTCAGCGCACAGCAACGTGAAAGGGTGGCCGACGCCGCTTCCGCGCTGGAAGCGATCGCCCCGGGTACCGATCTTCTGATTATAGGTGAGAACCTGCGCCGGGCCCGCGTCGCCTTCGATCGGTTGCTGGGTCGCGCCTCGACCGAGGACATGCTCGACGCGCTGTTCGGGCGGTTCTGCATCGGCAAGTGATGTTTCACGTGAAACACGCGCTTTGACCTGAGGCTCTCGCTCGACTAATCCGCCAGCCAATGGCGCAATTCGACATCATCGTGGTTGGCGGCGGACACGCCGGGGTCGAGGCAGCGGCGGTCGCGGCGCGGATGGGCGCGCGGGTCGCTCTGGTGAGTTTCGACCTCGAAACGATCGGAGCAATGAGCTGCAACCCCGCGATCGGCGGGATCGGCAAGGGGCATCTGGTCCGCGAGATCGACGCGCTCGACGGATTGATGGCGCGCGCGGCGGATGCGGCGGCGATCCATTACCGCATGCTCAACCGTTCGAAGGGCAGCGCGGTCTGGGGTCCGCGGGTTCAGGCCGACCGGGTGCTGTTCCGCGCGGCGATCCAGCGCCTGCTGCCGACGCAGGGCGATCTCGCGCTGGTCGCGGGCGAGGTTGCGGCGCTGCGGCTTTGCGCGGGGAGGGTGGTCGGAATCGATCTCGCCGACGGTACCGCGCTGTCCGCGGAGCGCGTGATTCTCTGCACCGGGACATTCCTCGGCGGGATCCTCTATCGCGGGGATGTCCGCCAGGAGGGCGGCCGGGTGGGCGAAGCCGCCGCGCGCCGACTCGCCGAACAGTTGCGCGAGGCCGACCTG
The DNA here is from genome assembly GCA_018828205.1 of Alphaproteobacteria bacterium. Taxonomy (GTDB): domain Bacteria; phylum Pseudomonadota; class Alphaproteobacteria; order Sphingomonadales; family Sphingomonadaceae; genus Qipengyuania. The sequence continues at coordinate 933 of JAHJWA010000282.1, read as the reverse complement.
CCGATGGCACGGCTCAAGACCGGAACCCCGCCGCGTCTCGACGGCCGCTCGATCGACTGGTCGCGGCTGGAAGAGCAGCCCTCCGATGGCGAGGCGTGGACCATGTCCCCGTTGACGCCGTCCCGCGTCAATCCGCAGGTCTTCTGCGCGATCACGCGCACCAACGCACGCAGCCACGCGATCATCGCCGCCAATCTCCACCGCTCGCCGCTGTTCTCGGGCGCGATCGGGGCGCAGGGGCCGCGCTATTGCCCCTCGATCGAGGACAAGATTCATCGCTTCGCCGATCGTGACGGGCATCAGGTGTTTCTCGAGCCAGAGGGTCTGGGAAGCGCCATGGTCTATCCCAACGGGATCAGCACCTCGCTCCCCGAAGATGTCCAGCTTGCCATGCTGCGCAGCATGGAGGGGCTGGAGAAGGTCGAGATGGTGGTGCCCGGTTATGCGGTCGAATACGACCATATCGATCCGCGGGCGCTTGGTTCGGATCTGCAGGTCAAGTCGATCCCGGGGCTCTATTGCGCCGGACAGATCAATGGCACCACCGGCTACGAGGAGGCGGGGGCGCAGGGGCTTGTCGCCGGGATGCACGCCGCGGCGCAGGCGCTGGGCCGCGATGCGCCCCGGCTCGACCGGGCGAATTCCTACATGGCGGTCATGGTCGACGATCTGGTGCTTCAGGGGGTCAGCGAACCCTATCGAATGCTGACCTCGCGCGCGGAATACCGTCTGCGCCTGCGCGCAGGGAACGCACCTTCGAGGCTGACCCCCCTGGGACTCGAGATCGGTTGTATCGGCACCGATCGCGCTAAGTGGTTCGCGCGGAGAGAGAGGGAGCGGAAGGAATGGAACGCGCTGTTCGAACAGACGCTCGGTCCCAGGGACCTCGCCGCGCAGGGTATCGAGGCGAAGCCCGATGCCGGGCCCCGCAGG
>JAHJWA010000281.1 GCA_018828205.1 Alphaproteobacteria bacterium | reverse complement strand
TGCGCGTCGACGCGGGTCGTGCCGATCTTCGCGCGACCGAAAGCGCGATCTTCAGCCAGGTTGTCGCGGCCTATATGGACGTGTTGCGAAACCAGGCGATCGTCGGGCTCGGGATCAACCAGGTCGACGTTCTCGATGTCAATTTCCAGGCCACCAGCGACCGCTTCGAGATCGGTGATCTGACGCGGACCGACGTTGCCCAGTCGCAATCCCGGCTGGCGCTGGCGCAGGGCGATCTGCGCAGCGCGCAGGCGAATCTGATCGCCGCGCGCGAAACCTATATCCAGCTGGTCGGCGACGCGCCCGACGATCTCCAGCCGCCGCCGCCGCTGCCCGGCCTGCCCGCCTCGGTCGAGACCGCGGTCGATGCGGCGCTGGAAAACAACCCCGACCTGATCGCCGCGCGCGAACGCGCCGAGGCGGCCGGTTTCGATATCGACGTCGCGGGGGCGGGGCGCCTGCCGCGCGTGTCGCTGTTCCTCGGCGGCGATTATCAGAATTTCCTCGGCACGCTGGGCGGGATCGTCGAGCCCGGCGGGGTCGCCACCCCCCAGACCTCGACGGCGGCGCAGGCCGGGGTGCAGCTCTCGATCCCGATCTTCCAGGGCGGGCGACCCGCCGCGCTCCAACGGCAGGCGCAGGCGCGCGCGGCGGGCACGCTCGAACAGGTGATCGCGGTCGAACGCGATGTGATCGCACAGGTCCGCGCCTCCTATTCGAGCTGGCAGGCCTCGCTGGCGATCATCGAAAGCTCGCAGACGGCGGTCGCCGCCGCCGAACTCAGCCTCGAGGGCGTCCGCGCGGAGAATTCGATCGGCAACCGCACCGTGCTCGAAGTGCTCAACGCCGAGCAGGAACTGCTCAACGCCCGGGTCGATCTGGTGACCGCGCGGCGCAACGCCTATGTCGCGGGCTTCAGCCTGCTGGCGGCGATGGGCCGCGCCGAGGCGCGCGATCTGGGGTTTGCCGATGAGGGGCTGCTCTACGATCCGGTGGTGAATTACGACCGGGTCGAGGGGCAATGGTGGGACTGGTCGCGCGACCCCGATCCCGTGGTCGAGAGCACCAGCACTGCGGACATCCCCCCGGCCACGGCGCAGATCGGCCCGGTCGACGAACCCGGCAACGATTCCATTTATTAACCTCGTTCAGCGATGCTATGCGCCGATTCGCATGCGCGCGTCGGCGCGGGTCGCAAGCAGGGGTGAATGACTATGCATCAGCCGGGTGAACCGTCGGTCGAAGAGATTCTCGACTCGATCAAGAAGGTCATTGCGCGCGACAACCGCGCCGGCGCGGTGTCCGCCCGGCGCGAGCGCACCCGCGCGCCGGCGAGCGCAGCCCGGGCCGAACCCGCGGATGCGCCCGCCGATGCCCCCGCGGATGCCCCCGCGGATGCCGACGAGACCGAGGAAGTGCTCGAGCTGGGCGAAGAGGCGATGGTCGCGCATACCGGCGAGGAAACGGGTACGGATTCGGACGATTACGCCGACACCTTCTGCGAGGAGGACGCGCCGCTGACCACCGACACCGTCCGCGCCTCGATGCAGCAGAACTTCGAAGCGCTGGCGATGATCTCGCGGCCCGGCAAGCAGCCGCAGATCGTGCGGTCGGGCGAGACCTCGCTCGAGGCGCTGACCCGCGAATTGCTGCGCCCGATGCTGGCGCAATGGCTCGACGAGAACCTGCCAGAAATGGTCGAGGAACTGGTCAAGGCCGAAATCTCGCGGATCGCCGGCAAGCGCGACTGAGCATGACCCCGCGCAATCGCGCTTAACTTTGCCGCGCGGCGCGGCTACGCCACCGCCATGAACACACGCTTCGGGCTCGCAACCCTCGCCGCCAGCGCCGCCGCGCTCTCGCTCGCCACTCCGCTCGCCGCGCAGGAGCGGCCGGCGTCGCAGTCTTCGGCGCAGCGTCCGGCGATGAGCGCCGCGGATCTGGTGACCATGCCGCGGCTGGGCGCGCCGAGCGTGTCGAAGGACGGCAGTCTTGCGGTCTATTCGGTGACGACCACCGATCCCGAGAGCTACGCGCGCAGCGGCGAATTCTATCTCCACGATCTCGCCGATGCGGGCGCGGTGCCGCTGCGGCTCGATCTCGGCGGTCCGGCCAGCAGCGCTGTCTTCGGCGGCGACGGCTGGCTTTACTTCCTCTCGAGCCGCGCGATCATTGACGGTGGCGAGGAGCGCAGCCGCCTGTGGCGCGTTCGGCTCGGCCCCGAAGGCGCCGCGGGTGCGCCGATGCTCGCCGCCGATCTCGCCATCGGGATCGACGGCTTCGCGCTGGCGCCCCAGGGCAATGCCTTGGCGGTCTGGGCCGAGATTGCCCGCGACTGCGCGACATTCGGCTGCGAGGGCGATGGCACCGCGCATCTGACCGGCCCGGGCGACGGCCTGCTCTACGAGGGCGACGCGGGCTTCATCCGCCACTGGGACAGCTGGGAGACCCCGGGCACCTTTGCCCGCGTGTTCGTGTTCGGGATGCAGGACGGTGAGGTGACCGGCGAGGGCCGCGCTCTCGACGGCGCGGTGGGCGCTGGCGGTCCGACCGGCGACACCCCGACCAAACCCTTCGGCGGCGGCGAGGATGTGGCCTGGGCGCCCGACGGTTCGGGGGTCTATTTCGTCGCGCGCGAGACCGGGGCCAGCGAGCCCATTTCGACCAATCTCGACATCTGGTGGTCGGATTTGACGGCCGCGGCGCCGACCAATCTGACCGCGGGCAATCAGGCGACCGACGCGCTGCCCGCGCCCTCGCCCGATGGCCGGTACCTCGCCTATCTCGCGATGGCGCGGCCGGGCTACGAGGCCGACCGCATGATCGTCCAATTGCGCGACCTTGCCACCGGGCAAACCCGCGCGCTGACCCAAGGCTTCGACCGCAGCTTTTCCTCGCTCGCCTGGACCCCCGATTCGCGCTTCCTGGTCGCGACCGCGCAGGATGTGCTCGACACCCCCGCCTTCCGGATCGATCCGCGCGATGGTTCGGTCGAAAAGCTCGACCTGATGGCGGGCCACGAAGCGCATATCGGCAATGCCGTCCCGCTGGCGGCCGATCGGCTGCTGTTCACCCGCGATTCGATCGGCGCGCCGCCCGAACTCTATCTGTCGCGCGGCTGGGAACAGGCCGAACCGCTGACCGATGTCGCTGCGACCCGCGTCGGCCGGCTCGCCGCGATCACCACCGAGCGGTTCAGCTTTCGCGGGGCCGAGGGCACCACGGTCTGGGGCCAGATCACCAAACCCGACCATGCCCCGGGCGATCTTCCCGCCATCCTCTACGTCCACGGCGGGCCGCAGGGTTCGTTCAACGACGCCTGGTCGACCCGCTGGAACCCCCGCGTGCTCGCCAGCCAGGGCTATGCGGTGATCTCGGTCGATTTCCACGGCAGCACCGGATACGGCCAGGCCTTCACCGACGCGATCAACCGCGACTGGGGCGGCAAGCCGCTCGAGGACCTGCAGAAGGGCCTGGAGGCCGCGTTGGCGCTCGACCCCCAGATCGATGGAACCCGCGCCTGCGCCATGGGGGCCTCCTATGGCGGCTACATGATGAACTGGATCGCCGGGCAATGGCCCGACCGCTTCGACTGCCTGGTCCAGCACGACGGGTTGTTCGACATGCGAAGCTTCTATTACGCGACCGAGGAATTGTGGTTTCCGCGCTGGGATTTCGGCGGCAGCTATCAGGAGCAGACCGCAACCTACGAGCGCTGGAACCCGGTCAATTTCGTCGATCGCTGGAAGACCCCGATGCTGGTGGTGACCGGCCAGAAGGACTTCCGCGTCCCCTATACGCAAGGGATCCAGAGCTTCACCGCGCTGCAGGAACGCGGCATCCCCAGCCAGCTGCTGGTCTTCCCCGGCGAGAACCACTGGGTGCTGGGCGCGAAGAACTCGCTGCAGTGGCACGACACCGTCTTCGCCTGGCTCGACCGCTGGCTGAAGCCCGACAGTGAATAGGTCGGAAAAACCCATCGAGAAAGACGTCGAGAAGGCCGGCAAGGCGCTGGCCAAGGTGGCGGGCGACGAGATCGAGCGCCACATCTTCCTGTGCGCGCTGGCCGAAAAGCAGAAATGCTGTTCGCGCGAGGAGGGCAAGCGCGCCTGGGGCTATCTCAAGACCCGGCTCAAGCAGTTGCGGCTCGCCGGGCCGCGCCGCGCCGACGGTTCGGGCGGGTTCCAGCGGACCAAGGCCGACTGCCTGCAGATCTGCGCAGGGGGCCCCATCGCGCTCGTCTACCCCGATTACGTCTGGTACCATTCCTGCACGCCCGAAGTCCTCGAGCGGATCATCCAGGAGCATCTGATCGGCGGGGTGCCGGTGGAGGACTACCGGCTGCGCCCGCTGGGCTGAGCGGAGCTATTTGTCGTCGATCGAATCGTCGTGCCCGGTGCCCGACGACAGGAACACCAGCCCCATCAGCGCGCCGGCCAGCAGCATGGTGAAGCCGATCCCCAGCGCGATGGCGATGTAATAATGGATCGAGGCCGCGCTCTCGCCGTCGTAGAGCAGCGCGATCGCGAGCGCGACCACGCCCACGGTGATCAGCAGCATGAAGCGCATGATCCGCCGATAGCGCGCCCAGGCGAAGGCTGCGGTCTGGGGATCGTCGAGCGGGGAATTGCGGGCCATGCGGCGCACATGCGCATCCTGCCAGGCAGTTGCAAGGTTCCCGCAGGTCTCAGACCCGTCTCGGGAAAGCACCGATTCGCCTTTTCCGGCCGAAACTGGCATCCTCGCCCCAGAGCCGGACACCGGCCTTTGGGAGAGATGCGATGGATATTGCCAGATTGATCGAATGCCGCGCGGGCTCCGAGATCATCACCTGCGATGTCGACACCCCGGTACGTGAAGTGGTCGCGCTGCTCGACAGCCGCAGGATCGGCGCCCTGCCGGTCATGAAAGCGGGCGAAGTGGTGGGGATCTTCTCCGAGCGCGACGTGATCCACCATATGGCGGCCGAGGGCGCGGCCTGTCTCGACCGGATGGTGGGCGAGGTCATGACCTCGCCCGCGATAACGGTCGAGCGCGGCACCAAGGTCGACGACGCGCTGGCGCTGATGACGAAGAGGCGGATTCGCCACCTGCCCGTGCTCGACGGCGCGGGCATGTGCGGCTTCGTCTCGATCGGCGATCTGGTCAAATCGCGGATCGACGAGATCGAATCCGAGGCCGCTCACATGCGGCAATATATCACGACCGCTTGAGAGCGGGCCCCCGGGCTCCTACATGGGACGCATGGCCGACATGCTCACTCTCACTCCCGCCGCCGCGAAGCGCGTTGCCGCGATCGCGCAAAAGCAGGCCAAGCCTGCGATCCTGCGGCTTTCGGTCGAGGGCGGCGGCTGCTCGGGCTTCCAGTACAAATTCGGCCTGACCGATGCCCCCGATGGCGAGGATCTGGTGAGCGAGACCGAGGGCGTGCGGCTGGTGGTCGATCCGGTCAGCCTCGATCTGGTTGCGGGTAGCACGGTCGATTTCGTCGAATCGCTCGGCGGCGCGGCGTTCAAGGTCGAGAACCCGCAGGCCGCCGCCGGATGCGGCTGCGGTTCCAGCTTCGGGATTTGAATTAGACCCCCGCAGCGCTTTGCGGCACAAGCGCCGCCATGAAAATCGCCACATTCAACATCAACGGGATCAAGGCCCGGCTGCCGCGGCTCAAGGAATGGCTGGAGGAGACGCGGCCCACGGTCGCCTGCTTGCAGGAAATCAAGACGCAGGACGAAGGCTTCCCCGCCGACGAATTCGAGGCGCTGGGCTACAAATCCATCTGGCACGGACAGAAGGGCTTCAACGGGGTCGCGATCCTCGCCGACGGGATCGAGCCGGTCGAGACGCAGCGCGGGCTCCCGGGGGATCCCGAGGACGAGCAGGCGCGCTATCTCGAAGCCGACGTTGCGGGCGTGCGGGTCGCGTCGATCTACCTGCCCAACGGCAATCCCCAACCGGGCCCCAAGTTCGACTACAAGCTGACCTGGATGGAGCGGTTGCGCAATCATGCAGCCTCGCTCTGGGCGCAGGAGATTCCCACCGCGCTGGTCGGCGATTTCAACGTCATCCCCGAGGACAAGGACGTCTGGTCACCCAAGGCGATGGCGAGCGATGCGCTGATGCAGCCCGAGTCGCGCGACGCCTATGCCCGGCTGCTGGCCGATGGCTGGACCGATGCGGTCGACACGCTCAACCCGCGTGGCGGCGTGTGGACCTTCTGGGACTATCAGGCCGGTGCCTGGCCCCGGGACCACGGTTTCCGGATCGACCACCTGCTGCTCTCTCCCGAACTGGCCGACAGACTGTCGGCTGCTGGCGTCGACAAAGAGCACCGCGGGCGCGAGAGGGCCAGCGATCATGCGCCGGTCTGGGTCGCTCTAGAAGACTAGAAGACTGGAAGGCTAGCGGCTGCCCCGCGTCCGAGCGACGCCAGGCAGCCCCGCCGTGTCAGCGATAGAAGATATGCGTGCTGATCCGTGCACGGGCCTGCTTGCTGCGGCTCCAGCTTGGACGGACGTAATTGGCGTGGAAGTAGAGCGAATCATCGGCTTCGCTTTGCCACGTGCCCTGATGCGCAATCCGGGCGATAGCCTTGGCCCGTTGCCAGGCCGAGGAACCCCGGCGGGGACTCGGCATGCGGCCGTTCTTCACGAAGGAGAATTGCGACCGCTGATGGACCACACCGCAATAGCTCGCCGGAAACTGGCGCGATTCGCTGCGATTGATGATGACCTGCGCCACCGCAAGCTGGCCGGCGAGCGGCTCCCCGCGCGATTCGAAATAGACCGCGCCGGCAAGGCAGTGGAGCTCTTCGGACAGCGCACTGTCGGTCGGAGTCTGGGAGACGAGCTCCTGAAGCGAGCTGGCGCTTGCAGGGCCGTCGGAAACTTGGGGGTCCGAAAGATCGGAGAAATCGTCTGCCGGCGAGGTTTCCGGGACCGGCTGAACCACCGGCTTGGCGACGAACACCGGCATCACCTCTTCGGGGAGCTGGATCGATTCGGGCGCGGGGCCGGAATCTTGCGCAAAAGCGCCGGAGGTTTCGGCTCCGGCGAAGGTAAGTACTGTGCCTGCGGCTACGGCCGCCACAGTGGCAGTCATCGTCTTGCGAACCATTTTTTTGCAGTACTGTGCGGTGGATGGACCCGACGCAGGCTGGAACCGGGCGCATGAAAAGGAGCGCCACTCAAAACCGGTTCGTCACGGGCCTGCCGGCCATCCCCCGTCTGCGCGCTTGCCGATCGACCCTATTGCCGCACCAGCCGCCTGCGCTCACGAAGTGGCCGGGCA
>JAHJWA010000040.1 GCA_018828205.1 Alphaproteobacteria bacterium | reverse complement strand
GGCAATATAGCGTCCGTCGGGGCTGATCTGCGGATCCGATGCAAGCGCGAGATCGAACAGGTCGGCTCCGGTGAACCGCCGTTCGGGTCCCATGCGCGCGCTGCCGAGGGCGGCACCGGACATGGGCGCGGCCGCCGGTTCCCGCTGCGCTTGCGCCGAAGCCTGCCCCGAGGGCTCGGGGCGTTGCTGCGCCAGGATCGGCGCAGTCTGCAGGGCAAACAGGCTGGCTGTCAGCAGGGTCGCGGCTCGGATCATTCTCGTCGTCTCCTTCGGCGCTCAGGTAGCACCGGCTTTTTGCGGATGGGAAGTGCCCCGCGCGCCGGCGGAGCGGCGCGCGCCTATCCCTTGCTGCGGGCGATATACGCGTCCACCTGACCTTCCAGCGTATCCAGCGGCAGGGCGCCCTGGCCCAGCACCGCCTCGTGGAAGGCGCGGATATCGAAGCGCGGGCCCAGCTCGCGTTCGGCGCGATCCCGCAATTCGGCGATCTTGAGCTGGCCGATCATGTAGCTCGTCGCCTGGCCGGGATTGTTGATGTAGCGGTCGACCTCCTTGCGGATGTCGCGTTCCGAATTGGGCGAATTGGCGCGGAAATAGTCGATCGCCTGCTCGCGCGACCAGCGCTTGGAATGGATGCCGGTGTCGAGGACCAGCCGGATCGCGCGCCACATCTGGAGCGACAGCATGCCGAAGCGCTGCTCGGGCGTCGTATAGACGCCCATCTCGTCGGCCAGCCGCTCGGTGTAGAGCGCCCAGCCTTCGGTGTAGGCGCTGTATCCGCCGAAGCGCCGGAATTTGGGCAGCCCCTGCAGTTCCTGCGCGCGGGCGATCTGGAAATGGTGGCCCGGAGCCCCTTCATGCGCGGCGATGGCATCGGTCTGGATCCGGTTGACCTGGTTCATATCCGCCAGATTGACGTAGAAGATGCCGGGCCGCGACCCGTCCGGCGCGGGGCGGTTGTAGAAGGCGACGGCCGCTGTGTCCTGACGGAACGGCTCCACCGCGCGCACTTCCAGCGCGGCTTCGGGCAGACGCTCGAAATATTGCGGGGCCTTGGCCATGACGCTCGCGATCAGCGTGCGCGCCTCCTCGAGATAGCGCTCGCGCCCTTCCGCGGTGTTGGGGTATTTGTAGGCGGGATCGCTGCGCAGCGCGGCGAAGAATTCCTCCAGCGTACCGGCAAACCCGATCTGCCGCTTCACCTCTTCCATCTCGGCGCGAATGGCCGCGACCTGATCGAGACCGATCGCGTGGATCCGGTCGGCGGAAAGATCGGTGGTCGTGTAGGTCGCGAGCCGGTTGGCGTAATAGGCTTCGCCATCGGGCAGGCTCCAGGCGCCATTGTTGCCATCGGCACGCGGCTCGAGCGCCTGAATTCCCGCGAGCAGCGCTTCGACCCCGCTGCGGAACGGACCGGTCAGCGCCGCGCGGCCATCGCCGAGCAGTTCGGTCTTTTCCCCGTCCGGGATCGCGAGCGCGTTCACCTTCGCCTGGAAGTCCGCCCAGATCGGGTTGTCCGGACCCGAGCCGAACGGCGCACCCGCAAGGATGCTGCGGGCATCCGCCGTCGCCGGCTCGAACACCATTTCGGGAGGCACGATCCCGAGCGCAGCCTGCTGCTCCATCACCGCCACGGTCTCGCGCATGACCCGTTCGCTGTCGCGCAGCCTGGCGATATAGGCGCGCGCGTCGGAGACGCTTTCCACGCGGTGCTGGTTGATCAGGAACACCGGGATGCTGCCCGCGGGCGTGCCGTTGGTCGAAACCGGAAACCCATAGGCGCGGAAGCGATCGCTCTCGCGGCGACGCTCGACCTCGCGTTCGAACAGCGCGTAGCTGAGCCGCGCAGAGGGCCCCAGCCGTGCGGGATCGAACTCGGCGCGCAGCTGCGCCAGCTGGCTCTCGGCCAGCTGCAGTTCCTCGTCGCCGCTCTCGAGCGTGTAGTCGCCGAGCCGGTCGTAATCCTGCCGCGAGCCCAGGCTCGTCAGCGTCTCAGGGCTCAACGCGGCTTGCGCGTCAAAAGCGGCATCGAGAAATGCGAGCAGGCGCGCATCCTCCTGCGCGGAGGCCTGCCCCGCCGGGCCAGCTTCGACCGGGCCGACGGTTGCGAGAGGTTCGCTCTGCGCGGCGCAGCCGGCGAGCAAAAGAACGGGAAACAGGCGGTGGATCATGGTGCGCATCCTCGTAGGCCGAAGCCGGGTTGCCCGCGTGGTATCGGGCCGGGACCCGCATCTCAAGCCGCTGTGCCGCTTTCTTATCGCAATCCTGCGGTGGCGATGCCGCCCCGGCTGAGCTTGACGCGGCCCGCGGTTTCGCCGACGCAGCGCGGGTCGAGGTTCTCCGCCCGGTTACGCCCGGCTGGAGCGAAGATGGGAAGCCGGTGCGATGCCGGCGCTGCCCCCGCAACTGTAAGCGGCGAGCGGCGGTCCGATGGATCACTGGGGCGTGAGCCCTGGGAAGACGGACCGTTCGCACCGACCCGCGAGCCAGGAGACCTGCCTTCGACGCGATAACGTCCACCGGCGGGGTAGCCGGGCTGGTCGCTTGTTCGCTTCAGGCGGGGCTCGCGCTCCGTCCGTGGGGGAACGTGTCCGGCCCTGCGCTCGCCCATCTTCGGGGTTGAAGGCCAATGACTATCACTTTCCTCGTTCGTAATTTTTCGCCGCGCAGCCGCCTGGCTGCTTCCTCCGTGACAAGGCGGCGCGCTCGGGCCCTGCGGGAGAGGGTCTCGTGAGCGAGGAGACGATGCCTTCGCGGGAGGCTGCTATTCGCGTCACCGCCGTGCCGGCCGATACCAATGTCTACGGCGACATCTTTGGTGGATGGCTCATGGCGCAGATGGATCTTGCCTCTTCTGCGGTCGCGTCCCGGCATTCCGGAGGTCGTGCGGTCACCGTGGCGGTCGACGGCATGACCTTCCACCGGCCGGTCTTCGTCGGTGACGAAGTGTCCGTCTTCGCGACGCTCGAGAAGGTCGGAAGAAGCTCGATGGTTGTCGCCGCCGAAACCTGGCGCCGAGACCGGCATACGGACGAGGCCTATCTGGTGACCAAGGCGCGCTTCACCTTCGTCGCCATCAGCCAGGACCGCAGGCCTCGCAGCGTCCAGCCGATGGCGCTCGGGGGCTAGCGATGGAGACGATAGCATCCCCGTGCATCAAGGTCTGTCGGCTGGATCCCGCGGGGCAATGGTGCACGGGTTGCGGCCGTCTCCTCGATGACATCGGCATTTGGGCGCAGGCGAGCGACGAGGAAAAGCAGGCGATCCTATCGCGAGCCGAAAGGAGAATGGCCACTTTCAGCCAAGCCCCGGGCACCGGATAGTCCGCTTGCGACCGGCCCGCTCCGCGCCCCGCATGCGGTTGTTCTATCGATCGTGCCCAATCCAGAAACCTGCCGTTTCTCTGGGCCAAACCCGCCAGCGAAACTGCGTCGTGACCCCGTTCATTCCGACATCAAAGGTAGCGCCCGGTTTGTCACGGTGCCGGTGCGGGCCACGCGCCAGATGGTGTTCGATAGATCGTCGGCGATGAAAACGGCCCCCCGATCAGCGTGATAGGTCACGCCGACAGGCCTTCCGCGGGCCTTTCCATCGACCAGAAAGCCGGTGGCGAAGTCGCGCTGTTCACCGGAAGGGCGTCCGTTCGCGAACGGCACGAAGCTCACCCTGTATCCGGAAAGATCCGACCGGTTCCAGCTGCCGTGTTGACCGACCAGAGCACCATCGCCGTAACCCTGCCCCAGATTCCCGTTCTGGACGAAGGTCAGACCAAGAGCAGCGACATGGGCTCCCAGAGCGTAATCGGGTGCGATGGCTCGTTCCACCATGTCCGGGCGCTGCGGGCGCGGTCGGGGATCGATATTCTTGCCCCAATAGCTCCAGGGCCAACCGTAGAACGCGCCGGGCTGAACCGAGGTGAGATAATCGGGCACGAGATGCGGGCCGATTTCATCGCGCTCGTTGACGACCGCCCACAGGCCATCGGTCCAGGGATTGATCGCGAGCGCGGTGGGGTTGCGAATACCGCTGGCGTATGTTCGCCGGGCCCCCGTTTCCCGGTCGATTTCCCATACGACCGCGCGCTGCTCTTCAATGTCGAGCCCGCGTTCGCCCACATTGCTGTTCGAGCCGATACCGACGTAGAGCTTGGATCCGTCCGCGCTTGCGGTGAGCGCCTTGGTCCAGTGATGGTTTACCTTGGCAGGAAGCTTGGTGAGCTCCACGCCCGCCGTGCGAGGGATCGCAGTCTGGCCCTCGCTGTAGGGAAACCCCAACAGCGCACCCTGGTTGGCGACGTAAAGATTGCCGTCGACGAACGCGAGGCCATAGGGCGCGTCGAGCCCATCGATGAAGACGGTGCGCAGCTCGGGCTGGCCGTCGCCATCGGCGTCGCGCAGCAGCGTCAGGCGGTTACCGCTTTCGACCGACGTCGTGCCGAGGGATTTGATGTAGCCCGCGATAACGTCCTTCGGTCGCAATTTGGGCGCGTTGCCGCCACGCCCTTCGGAAACCAGCAGGTCGCCATTGGGCAAGACCAGCATCTGGCGCGGGATCAGAAGATCGCTGGCGAAGGGGGTCGCTGTGAAGCCCTCCGGAACGGTGGGCACCTCGCCGTCCCACCCCGCCGGCGAGGCGATCTTGATGGTGGGCACCAGGCTTTGGTCGATCGAGGGAAGTTGCGGATTGGGTCCGGTTTCGCGAACCTCGTCGTTGCTACCGCATGCGCCAAGCGAAAGGGCGAGCGCGGACGCGCAGAGCCAGCGTCTGAAGGTCATGCATTCGCTCCCATATTCCGTCGGCTGTGGCCGACCCACCCGGCTGCCAAAGCAAGCACGGCGCAGGCGAGCGACAACAAGACTCCTGCAGTCCCGACGGAACTCCACGCATCCTGACTGTGCTTGAACGCGTTGATCAGACCCAGAACCCACATCGCGGCCACCATAATCAGATAAGGCGTTTGCCCCCGCGACGAACCGCGACCCCGGCTTCGTACCCTGTCGACTATCGCCCAGACGACCACTGGTGCGCCGAACACCAGCGCTGCGGTGATCGCCCATTGGGAGAGATTGGACCACTGGATTTCCGCGGTGTTGAGATAGGCGATGTCCGAGACAAGCGTCGCGCAAAACATGGCGATCGGGAAGGAAAGCAGGATCGCATGCAGCGGATGCAAGCCTGCCCGACGGGGATCAAACGACAATGGCGGTCTCCTGTGCGGGGCCGATCGACACCGGCTTGCCTCTACCAATGGGTCACGCGGCCAAAGGTTGCAGGATGCCATTTCTTTTGCGCGCGCGGACCCTGCGAGGGTCCCGACCGTAACCGTGTAAGCGATCACTTCGAGGTCCTGAGGCTGCGCGCGTCGGGCGATCGAAGGATCGGCCGATAGCCCGCCATTGCAGTAGCCGTGTGGGTCTGTAACGGTTCGCATTGGAGAGCCACATGGACCCGGCGGGTTCAAAGATCGCGCAAACGGGGAATGAAGACCTTGTCGATAAGTCCGGAAAGGAAGGCGCTGTGACCCCGATACCCTATTGCGGACCCGCGCCGGCCCCCGGCGATATCTGGATGGCGTGGAACCTCGATCCTGTGCTTATCGCCACGCTCGCGCTGGCGGCCTGGTTGGTCCGCAGCAGACCGCTGCCGGTGCAGATCGGGCTCGGCGTTCTGGCGCTCGCCTATGTCTCGCCGATCTGCGCGCTGAGCGCGGGACTGTTCTCCGCGCGCTCGGTTCACCATCTGCTGATCGTTTTCTGCGCCGCGCCGCTGCTGGTGGGCGCGGTGCGTCTGCCGAAAGTCCCGCTGTCGGCGGCCTTCGCGGCCAGCGTGATCGTGTTCTGGGCCTGGCACGTGCCCGCGATCTACCAATGGGCGCTCGCCAGCGATGCCGCCTACTGGCTCGGCCAGGCGGCGCTGCTGGCGACATCGGTGCTGTTCTGGCAGACGCTGCTGCGCCGTGACACCTCGGCGCCGGCGGCCTTCTTCACGCTGATCGCCATGGTGATGCAGATGGGCCTGCTCGGCGCGCTGATCACCTTCGCACCCGACCCGCTCTACGCGCCGCATTACCTGACCACGCTGCAATACGGGATATCCCCGCTCGAGGACCAGCAGCTGGCCGGGCTGATCATGTGGGTCGGCAGCCTGCCGCTGAGCCTGCTCGCGGGCTGGGCGGTTCTCGCGCGCGCGCTGCGCCGTTTCCAGACCGCGGCAGCTTAACCGATGCTGTGGCTCAAATTTGTCCACATCGCCGGGATCTCGGTTTGGGTCGC
>JAHJWA010000280.1 GCA_018828205.1 Alphaproteobacteria bacterium | reverse complement strand
CCTGCGGGGCCGATTTCGCGGTCGGCTGCGGCTACAAATATCTCAACGGCGGCCCGGGCGCGCCCGCCTTCGCCTTCGTCGCCGAGCGCCACCACGAGGCGCTCCAGCAGCCGCTGAGCGGCTGGATGGGCCACGCCGCGCCCTTCGCCTTCTCCGATGATTACGCACCGGGCGCCGGGGTCGACCGCCTGCTGTGTGGCACCCCGCCGATCCTCGGCATGGCGGCGCTGGAGGTCGGGGTGGAGCTGATCGCCGAGATCGGGGTGGACCGGCTCTACGCCAAGTCGCAGGCGCTCTCGGAATTCTTCCGCGAATGTGTGGCGGCGCATGGCCTCGATCTCGACCTCGTCAGCCCCACCGATCCCGCGCAGCGCGGCAGCCAGCTCTCCTTCCGCCACCCCGAGGCCTACGCGCTCAGCCAGGCGCTGATCGCCCGCGGCGTCATCGGCGATTTCCGTGATCCCGACATCCTCCGCCTCGGTTTTGCGCCCGCCTATCTGTGCTTCGAGGACATGGCCGAGGCGGCGCGGCATCTGGCGGAGGTGTTCGCGAGCGGCGAGTGGCAGCGACCGGAGTTCTCGCAGCGGGCGGCGGTGACCTAGCCCAATTCGTCATTGCGAGCGAAGCGAAGCAATCCACGGCGGGAAGCGAGCCATCAGCGGGCGCCCCACCATGGATGGCGTCGTCGCTGCGCTCCTCGCCATGACGAAAGGGTGCTAAGGGGTTCTCAACCCACCTTCGTCATTGCGAGCGAAGCGAAGCAATCCATGGCGCAACGCAGCCATTTCCAGCCCGCGGTCTACTTCATGGCCAATCACCGCAACGGCACGCTCTACTGCGGGGTGACCTCGGACCTGCCCAAGCGCGCCTGGCAGCACCGCGAGGGCGAGATCGAGGGCTTCACCCAGCGCTACGGGGGCAGGCGGCTGGTGTGGTTCGAACTCCATGTCACGCTGGACCACGCGATCAGCCGCGAGAAGCAGCTCAAGGGAGGCTCGCGAAAGCGGAAAATCGCGCTGATCGAGGCGGCCAACCCCGAATGGCGCGACCTTTTCTTCGTTCTGCAGGGCTAGCGCCATGGATGGCGTCGTCGCTGACGCTCCTCGCCATGACGAAGGGTGTTGGCCGGACCCCAACCTCGTCATTGCGAGCGAAGCGAAGCAATCCATCGCCCGGCCTCGCCAAGCGCAACAACCTAAGCGGTCAAGCCTCCAGCTCGATGTCCCAATAGAGCCAGTCGCGCCAGGTCTCGTGCAGATAGTTGGGCGGGAACTGTCTGCCGTGCTGCTGCAATTGCCAATGCGTCGGGCGGATCGGTTCGGCGTAGAGCTGCATACCCGCCTGTTTCGGCGTGCGCCCGCCCTTCTTCATGTTGCAGGGGGCGCAGGCGGTGGCGATGTTTTCCCAGGTCGTCCGCCCGCCCAGCCGCCGCGGCAGGACGTGGTCGAAGGTCAGCTGGCTCTGGCTGCCGCAGAACTGGCAGGAAAACCGGTCGCGCAGGAACAGGTTGAAGCGGGTGAAGGCGGGAAACTCGCTCGGCTTCACATATTGCTTGAGCGCGATCACGCTGGGGATCTTCATGTCGAGCGAGGGCGAGTGGACGTGGCGGTCGTAGCTTTCGATCACATCCACCCGGTCGAGGAAGATCGCCTTGATCGCGGTCTGCCACGGCCACAGGCTGAGCGGGTAATAGGACAGCGGGGTGTAATCCGCGTTGAGCACCAGCGAGGGGCAGGACTGCAGATCCCGCGAAGGGTCCTCGTCGCTGGTGCGGAACCTTGCGGCCCGTTCGATCAGTTCGGCTCTCAACACGTCGAGCGTTCCTCCGATGCAGCGAAGAATGCACTTGCAACCAAAAGCGTCAAGCCTGTTACAGACAGCCTATCCACAAACTTATCCCGCAACCCGTGTCCCGGACGCCCCGCTTGCCCACCCGCATGACCGTCACCCGCTTCGCTCCCAGCCCCAACGGGGCGCTGCATCTGGGCCACGCCTATTCCGCGATCGTCGCCCACGATCTGGCGCGCGAGGCCGGCGGGCGCTTCCTGCTGCGGATCGAGGATATTGACGGCGCGCGCTCGCGCAGCGAACTGGCCGAAGACTTCCGGCGCGATCTGGCATGGCTCGGGCTGGAATGGGACGAGGTGCCCGCGCAATCGACCCGGCTGGACTCCTACGCGCGCGCGGCGGAGGTCTTGCGCGGGCAGGGGCTGCTCTACCCCTGCAGCTGCACCCGCGCCGAGATCGCCGAACAGGCCGCGAGCGTCGGGCCCGAAGGACCGGTCTATGGCGGGCGCTGCCGGCGCGCGGGCCCGGTCGCGGGGCGCCCCGTGGCATGGCGGCTGGACACCGCAAAAGCGCTCGCGCTCGCCGGTCCGCTGAGCTGGACCGACGCGCT
>JAHJWA010000279.1 GCA_018828205.1 Alphaproteobacteria bacterium | reverse complement strand
CTCTCGCACAGGCCGCCGTCAGGGTGTCGGCGGCGCGGCGGTCGCCATCGCCGCGCCCTGCGCCGAGTTGGGGCCGTCGAGCCAGTTGAAGGTATCGGTGCTGAGCAGGATGAAGTGAATCACCAGCGCCAGCACGAAGAGGAAGACGAACAGGGCGACGAGTGCCCTGCGCGGATCGAAAATAAGCCAGATTCTCCACATGGTCCTGTTTCCTTGTGCAAACTTGTCAGGTCCCGCGGCGCATGGCGTCGCGGAGCGCCGCTATCGCGTCAGAGCCACGGTCTCCACATCCACACGAGGATGTGCGCGACGACCGCGACCGCGGTGAAGCCGAGGAAGCCGCCCATGAACAATTTGTGGAATTCCTTCGCCTCTTCGGGGGTGAGGTAGGTCCTCAGCCCGAGACGATCTTCGGGATCAGTCATAGCCCTGTCTCCAGTTCTGCTTGGTGTGCGAGAGGCGGTAAACCTCCGGTGTCCGCGCAGGGGCTCCCGCGAGGATGGGGTGGCCCGGCGTGCGGGCGGTCCGGCTGCGGCGGCTCACGCGGGCTGCCCTTCGAGCAGCGCATCGGCCAGACGGGTTTCGGTGACGCGGGTCTCGCCCGCGCGCCGTGTCGCGCGCTCGGCGGCGTCGCGGTAGCGCTTGGCGGCGGAGATGCGGATCAGCACCGGCTGCGCCTCGACGAGACGGTCGAGCCCGGCCTTGGCGGCATCGTCCCACTGCAGTTCGGGCTGCAGCCGCGCCGGGGTAGGATCCGCCTCGTCGAGCTGCGTGCCAAGCGGGAGGATGTGAAACAACGCGTCGAACAGCGCGTTGCACAATTCCTGCATCAGATAGGTGGCGCCCGAATAGCCCATGAAGGGCGTCCCGGTGTGCCGCCTGATCGCCGCGCCGGGGAAGCTGGCGGGAATGTAGATCGACCGCGCGCCGCATTCCGCGAGATACATCCGCTCGTTATAGCTCCCGAACACCACCAGCGGCGGCGCGGCCTGAATGGCGGCGCGCACCGCGGCATTGTTAGGCTTGACCCCGGCGCTGCGCGAGAAGGCGAAGCTGCAGGGCAACCCCATGTCCTCCTCGAGGAATTTGCGGATCCCGCGGGAATAGGTTTCGGTCGCCACGATGCCGAAGCTCGCGGTGCCGAAGAAGTCCTGGGTGACCGAGCGCCACAGATCCCACAGCGGCTTGATCGTGGTGTGCTTCTCGCGAGTGATGAAGGGTTCGGGGTCGAGCCCCAGCTCCGCCGCCAACGCGCGCAGGAACAGCGTGGTGCTGTCGAGCCCCACCGGAGCCTGGAAATAGGGCCGCTCGAGCAGCTCGCACAGATTGCGGCCGAATTCGCGATAGAGACAGACATTGGCCTGTGCATCGGCGAGCCGGCGGACATCGGCGAGATGGCTGCCGAGCGGGAAGGCCATGTTGACCTCGGCGCCGATGCCCTCGATCAGCCGGCGGATCTCGGCGAGATCGCTGGCCATGTTGAACATGCCATAGGCGGGGCCGATGATGTTGACGCGGGCCTTCTCGCCATCCTTCACCGGCTTGGCGCCGGGCATTTTCTTGGGGCCGAACTCGGTCCACAGCCAGCTCAGCGCGCGGTCGGCGCTCTGCCACTGGTCCTCGTCGATGGTGCGCGGCAGGAAGCGCTTGATGTTGGTGCCCTCGGGCGTGACCCCGCCGCCGATCATCTCGGCGATCGAACCGGTGACCACCACCGCGGGCAATTCCGGGTCGAGCGTCTTCCAGGCGCGCTTCATCGCGCCCTCGGTCCCGGTCTTGCCGAGTTCCTCCTCGCCCAGACCGGTGACGACGATCGGCAATTCGTGCGGCGGCAGTCCGTCGGTGTAATGCAGCACCGAGGTCACCGGCAGGTTCTCGCAGCCGACCGGGCCATCGATGATTACCTGCAGCCCCTTTATCGCGGTGAAGGCATAGACCGCGCCCCAATAGCCGCCCGCGCGATCGTGATCGAGGATGAGGGTCATGCGGGCGCTCCCCCCTTATCCGTCACCCCAGCGAAAGCTGGGGTCTGCTGCCGCAAGCGGAGCGCACTCGATTGCGGGAGATCCCAGCTTTCGCTGGGATGACGGAGGAGGTTGGCGATCGCAGCGCCGCTCATGTCCCCACCGCCTCTGCCGCCTTGCGCGCCGCCTCGTTCAAGGCGGCGTATTTCTTCTTGAACAGCGGCCGGTCCTGCGGGGTCTCTTCCCAGATGCCCGCGCCGTGCTCGCTGCCGACGCCTTCGAAAAAGGCTTCCATCCGGTCCATCCGCGCCTTGTTGGCCATGGCGGTGTTGACCACCTGCGCGAGGCTGCCCGCACCCGCCGGGCCCATCAGCGGACGCGCCGAGATCAGGTTGGTGAAATAGAGCGCGGGGGTCGCGCGCTGCTTGGCGTGCTGCACCACCGGGGTGGTGCCGATCGCGAGATCGGGGCCGTATTCCTCGACCGCGGCGATATCCTGCTCGAGGCTGGCGCGGTACTGGATCCGCACCCCCCTGGCCTCGAGCCATTCGCGGTCGGGATCGGACCAGCGCGTTTTGGGGCAGGCGGTGCCGACATAGGGCACCTCGGCGCCGCTCTCGACCAGCAGCCGCGCGACCAGCAGCTCCGAACCCTCATAGCCCGAGACGGTGATCCTACCCGTGACCGGATTGGCCGCCAGCGCGCCGCGGATCGCGGCGACGAAGCGGTCCTTGGCGGCATCGACCTTCTCGCGCGCGATGCCGCAGCTCTCGCCGATCGCCTCGAGCCAGGCGGCGGTGCCCTCCGCGCCCACCGGGGCCGAACCGATGACGGGGCGCCCGGCGTGTTCGAACTCGCGCACGCTGGCGGTGTAGAAGGGGTGGATCGCGGCCACCACCGCGCAGTCGAGCGCGCTGTAAAGCTCGCGCCATTCGCGGGTCGGGACCACCGGACCGGCAGCGAG
>JAHJWA010000278.1 GCA_018828205.1 Alphaproteobacteria bacterium | reverse complement strand
CGAAGCTCCACCGGGTTTTTCTGCACCCTATGCTCGCTTGTCACGCGCAAGCGTCCGCGGCGACGAAGTTCCACCGGGTTTTTCTGCACCCTATGCTCGCTTGTCACGCGCAAGCGTCCGCGGCGACGAAGTTCCGGAGATCCGCCAGGAATCTGTCCCGCTCGTCTGGGTCCGAATAAAACATGTGACCGGCTCGATAGGTTTTGGATATGGCACGTTCGCGCGGCAATTCGGATTGCGCCAACAGGTAGTCGGCCGCCCCGATGGTCGTCGTTAAATCGAACAGGCCGGTACCGACGAACAGTCGCAGGCAGGCATCGTTCGCCGCCGCGCGCTCGACGCTGCTCATGAACGGCCAGTCGGAAAAGGGAGAATCCGTGCCGCCATAGCTCCAGGTGCCCTCGAAACGAGCCAGCACCCTATAGGCCTGCGGGTCGGGGACGATGGCCAATTGCTCAAGATAGCCCGGCATGGCGTTGGCGTAGAGGTCGGAGACGGCAGAGAACGCATCGGGTCCAATCGTATCGCCGGCTTCGGGCGGGAGAGGCGCAGTGTATCGCGCGTCGTAGCGCCCGGGGACCAAGCCCCGCCTCCGGAGTAAACGGACGCGGAATTGTTCCTTAGAGATGCGCAGGTCATTGGCGAGGTAGTATTCTGCCGCGATGCCGGTGAGTTCCTGCAGTCGCTCAGCAACCTCGGTCCTGGTCGCCTCGTCGATCCGCTGTCCCGCGAACAGGGCGTCCAGATAGGGACCCCGGGCAAAATTCGCGGCCTCGAGGGCGCCTTGTTCGGGTGTGCAGCCTGCCGCCCCCTGGCCATGGTAACAGGCGATCGCCGCCAGCGTCGGCAGCGAAACGACGTAGCTCAGGATATTGTCGGGGCGCTGAGAGGTCTCGATCATGTTGAGCGCCTGGCCCAGCAAGACCACGCCGCGAATTTCGGGCTGGGCCCCCATCTCGCCAAATGCATCGAGCATCGCAGCCGCGCGGATCGTTCCGTAGCTTTCGCCCAATATATAGATCGGCGCGTCCCGCCGGTCGTGCCGCTCCAGCCAGGCGATCACGGCCTGCGCCACCGCCATGGCATCCCCCTCGACCGAATTGTACTGTTCGGGATCGGCGCCCTCGCGTGTCGAGAGACCTGTGCCCGGCGGATCGAGGAATACGATATCCATCGTATCCAACAGATCGTTTTCGCTCCGGACCAGGCGACCCACAGCAGGCAAGGCAGCGGCGGGATCGGCCGGCACCTCTACCCGGTACGGACCGAGCACCCCCAGATGGAGAAAGGTCGAGGACGCTCCTGGACCTCCGTTAAACGCGAACAGGATCGGACGCGTGCCTGCCTCCCGCTGGATATAGGCGATGGTTCCCACGGTGGCGTCCGCTGGTCCCTCCACGGCCGAAACGGGATATGTCTCCGCTTCGACCACATAGGGTTGTGCGCCGACCTGGGCCGACCACACGGCTGCGCAGGCGATGGCTCCACCGATCGTCGATCGGATCGCGACTGACATCATGCTCTAACCCTCTCTGCGCTCGGACCGGACAGTCCTTCACGGTATTTGATCAAGCCTTCGGTGAGCATCTGCAGGCCAAGCTCGAGAGCGCCTGGCTCGATACCGAATCCGATCCGGACATGCCCCGGAGCACCGAAGTATTCGCCTGGCACCACCACCGCACCGCCCTCCTGCGCCAACCATGCGGAGAACCGTTTGGTGTCCGCTATGCCGGGCAGGCGGAGAAACGCGATGCAACCATGGTCCGGCAGATCGCCATCGACCAGTCCTTCAGTCAACCAGCCGCGATGATAGAGCTCCACGATCGGGCGTGTCCGGGCGATCATACCGTTGGTCCGAGCGCGAAAGGCGGCGGGGTCTTCCAACACAAGTGCCGCCACGGCATGACCCAGCTTGGAGATACCGAAGTCGATCTCCTGACCGAGGGCCCGGATCGGCTTGATCATGGAAGCATCACCAACGATCCAGCCGCAGCGCAGAGTGCTCAGCCCGTAGATCTTCGTCAGGCTGTTGACCGAAAGAATGCGCGGGGACAGGTTTCTGCTGGCCGCAGCGCGAACATCGCTGCCGACATAGGGAGAATACACCTCGTCGACGATGATCGTGACCTGTCGGCGATCGGCGATCTCCCCCAGCGCCCTGAGCGTGTCGGCAGGTAACGAAAAGCCCGATGGATTGTGCAAATCGGATATGACGACGATGCGGGTCTGCTGCGTTATCGCTCTGTCCACGGCTTCGGGATCCACGTCAAAACGCGATCCCGTCCGCTCGAAGCTATCGACTCCGTAGCCCTGTGATCGGGCCAATATGGCGAACAAGTCGAAGCCGGGATTTTCGACCAGCACCCGATCGCCGGGTTTGAGAAGCGCACGATAGATCAGCGACAAGGCCCCCGTCGCGCCGGTCGTGCAAACAACCTGATCCTCGCCGACGCCGTAGTCGCGGGCCAGCTGCGCCGTGACCCACGGATTGCCGTCGCCGAACGCGCTCGCATAACGGTTCGTGACTGGCTCGGCGAAGCTGGATGCGACAAGCGCAGACAGGAGTTCGACCGGCTCCGTCACCGAACTTTCGAACAGGCTGACCAGTTGTTTCTGGTCCGTTGATTTCATCAAAGCAATGACCTGCCGCACCCATTGGGAATAGGTTGTTGCCGGTTGCAGCGGGAGTTCAGAGGCCATTTCGATCCTTAGGGCCGACGCTGTCCGGCCGTGTGATGTGCTGCCCGGTCACGGACGTACGGGTTGGGAAAGCGGGCCGAGGGGTGCCCCGGCCTGCCAGTCACATGCGGATCTTAGCCCCGACCCAGAACCGCCGCCCCAAGATGTCCCCGTAGGCAATCTGCGGATAGGACGGCCCCTCATCGGTGAAGTTGTCGACGCCCAGCCTGAAGCTCATCGCGCCGGCTTCGATCTGCGCGGAAAGACTGTGCGTCAGATTGCTGTCGAGGATCGGGTTGGGATTGTTCTCGACCGATGCATCGAAGGCGGCCTTGGTCTCATCGAGATAATAGGCCTGATAGCTGATGCGGAGGGGGCCCTTCTCCCAATCCAGATTGAAACGGCCTTCCCATTCCGGTCTCGCGAAAGTGTCGTCCGTTCGGACGAAGGTTTCGCCCGTTACGGAGGTCGTAAGCAGCGAGTTGTGGGTGGCGTTCACTCCGACATGGAACCGTCCAAGGTCCCCGCCCCCGGGTGCAAAACTGTAGTTCAGCGCGTAAACCTCGCCGCGATATTTGACGACGCCCGCATTGAAGGTGGTTGTCGTCCCGAGAACGATGGTGCCACCAGGATTGAGCCCGTCGGGATTGGCAAGCCGCGTAAACGCACCGCATACCGCCGGATCGGGGTCGGTGTTGTCGAAGCAGGTCGCGCTGAAATCTTCGGTCGTGAAGGGAGACAGCCCGTCTTCGAGGTCGATTTCGATCCGGTCGGCGCTGATCGTCAGGCCCGGCAGGAAATCGGGCTGGACGACGATCCCGTAGGTCAGCGTATCCGAGATCTCATTGCGAAGGTCGGGGTTGCCGCCGGTCGTGATGTTGGCCCGCTGAAAGTTCTCGGCCGGGTTCTGAAATCCGGCGAGCCGATCCGCAGCGCTGGCACCCGCCTTCGTGCCATCAGGCTCCACGCCATAGCCAGGATTCGCCTCGAAGGCGGCGAGGCAGTTCGCATAGCGAAGGTCGGGGTTTGGCCCGCTCGTGATGCGATCCGCATCACACGGATCGCGACCAGTGGAGCCCAAGGTGGTCGACGACGGCGCAAACAGCTGCGTCAGCGTCGGCGCGCGGAAGTTGCGGCTGCGCGAGGCGCGCAGAGTGACACCATAGACTGGCTGCCAACGCAGCCCCAGATCCCAGACCTCCTGCGCCCCCGCGATCGAGTTGTCGACGTAGCGACCCGCAGCGCTCAGCTCCAGCATCTCGACAAGCGGCACACCAATCGCTTGGTCGACGAGAGGGACGAGTAGTTCGGCGGAAACCTCGTCGGTGTTGTATCCACCCGATTGCGCCAGCTCCATCGTCCCGCCTCCGAAGAGGCCAAGGCGGTTCGATTCCATCGGGAGAAAGCTCACGCTTTCGTCGCGATGTTCGTAGGCGACACTGAACTGCGCCATCCCGGCAGGCAGTTCAAAAAGATCACCGCCAAGCGTTGCCAGCAAACCGGCCTGCTCGTTGGTATAATCCAGACCCGCGCGCACGCTGACGTATTGCTGCGCTGCCTCGCTCACATTGCCGTCGCCAAAGGGGTTTATCGGCGCGCAGGCAGGGTCGTCGTTGGCCGCGTTCGCATCGGCGTTGACTGCACAGACAATCGCACCGCCCGACAGGCTGGCGTTGATCGCCTTGGCGTACTTCGCGTTGTCGACCTCCCAGCGCCGCTGCGAGCCCTCGACGCGGGCATAGCTGCCCGACACCGACCAGTAGAGGTCGCGCGCGCCAAGGGAGAAGTCGCCCTCGGCGCCGAGCACGCCCCTCCAGGTATCCGTTTTGGTCGTTTGCCTGTTCGACGGGGTGAGATCGTTGAAGTATTTCGACAGGAAGATCGGAGCGCCGAAGGCAAATGCAGGGTTGGCGGCGGTCAACGTCGCCCGCGCGGAGGCGGAGAGAAAGGGATTGTTGGTAGTGAAGGTCACCGGCCCCGCATAGGTGCCGGAGTTCAGAATGGTGCGGCTTTGACCCTGGGGAATTTCCTCCCCATCAGTGCTGGCATAGAGCGCCTCGGCCTTCAGTGTGACGGCATCGTTGAGGTCGAACCTGGCAATGAGATTACCAGTCAGCCGCTCGACGCCCGTCCGCAAGCCAACAAGGTCTCGATAGGAAAATCCGTCGCCGCCGCTGGCAAAGGGGATTCCGACATCGTCACCCGGATCGAAAGCGACCAGACTGCCGTCGGGTGCAAACTGAAGGGGCACCCCGTTCTGCTGGGTCAGGAAGCGCGTGAAAGGCGCGGGAGTGTTGAACAGCACGCCGTTCGCATTGAACTCCCAGAACCGAGCGTCCAGGAGTTCGCGCACCGACGGAATGCCGTCGTCCGCCCCTGTATCGAGCGGATTGCTGACGGTCAGACGACCGAGCGCAGACAGCGGCCTGTCGCCGAAGCGCAGCACTGGCTGCTTGGCATATCCGACATCGAGGGCGATGTTGCCGCGCCCTTCGGCGAAATTGGTGCCTACGGTTCCGCGCAGGCTATAAGTCCGATAGTCGCCCCGCGAGGAAATGCCCGATTGACCGTCAAGCTCAATGCCCTCAAAGTCGTCCTTGAGGACGTAATTCACGACACCGGCGATCGCGTCTGAGCCGTAGACCGCGGCACCGCCTCCCTGAACAATCTCAACCTGCTCCAGCAACCCAAGCGGGATGATATTGGCGTCCACCTGCGCATCGCCGAGACCGGACGAGGTCGTGACCATTCGGCGTCCGTTGACCAAAGTCAGTGTCCGCCCGGAGCCGAGACCGAACAGGTTAGGAAATTGCTGGCCAGAGCCGCTGCTTTCGCCGCTGGCATCCGCCTGATTCAGCTGCGGCGTATTGGCGGTAATCTGGTTCAGCGCTTCTGCCGCAGTGGTGTAACCGCGATCCTCGATCACTTCCTCGCTGACGACCGTGCGCGGCGCGCTTTCGTCGGAAGGGTCGCGACGGATCCGCGACCCCGTGACGACGATGGGCTCCGCTTCGTCAGGCTGGGCAGCAGTGGTCGTGACCATATCCTGACCGTGAGCCGAATTCGGCAGGAGGGCGACTGCAGCGAGTCCAGAACCTGCCAGGAGAGCGACGCGCGAAATCCGGTGCATGCTGCCTGTGGAGCGACTGGTCATGATGTTCCCCCTTAAGATGTCCAGGCCGCAATCGGTCCGCGGCGTTGTGCGATGAGCTTAGAAGCCAAGGCGAAGAAAATTATTGCAAAGGGAGGCAGGCGGAATAGCGCTCACGCATAAATATGCGGCCCAGGGGCCCAGACCGGATTAATTATGACCGGTGTGGTCAGGCTTTGAATTGCGAATGAACGCAACGATGTCATTCCCGAATTGATCTCGCACGACGCGACTGTCGTACATCATATGGCCGCCAGGATAGCACTGCAGCGAGACCCTCTTCTCAACGCCCTCGGGTAGAAGGCGGACCGTAGCCCTGTTCGCCGCGCAACTGTTGAGCGAGTCATAGACCCCCGCAGCAACAAAGGTCCGCAAGTCCGGCATCATCTCCATGACACGCAATGTCCATGGCTGGGAGGGGCTTGGCGGACCCTCGCCCGCCATAGCGCGGGCAAGCGACGCTTCCGTGATCGGCGCCTGATCATACTGCCAATTTTCGCCGACCGGAATCGCGGGCGCCTCGATCCCAGCGTAAAGCCGTTCCCGATAGCCGAGCGACTCTCGGTAGTACCGCAGGATAGCTTCCCCCTCGCCGCTGTCCTCGCCATCCGCCGCTTCGATACGTCGCATATCGAACACATCCAGCGTCCGCCCTTCCAAGACACCTTTTCGAAACGCGAGGGGCGAAACCCAGAGGGTATCCTCGTCGATTTCGGTCGGCGACATGCCATGATACCGGGCCAATTCAGCCACAAGCTTTGCACGCTCTGGGACGTCGAGAGAGTCAGGCGATGACAGCGCCGGATACCAGACCTCCCGGGCCCATTGCTCTGTTTCGTCCATCAACCCGGGACCGGTCTCCGCCAAATCCGGGTCAAGCATTCCCAATGCCAGCGCAGTCGCAGTCCGATTGGGGAGCGACAAGGCACGCATAAGCGCGCGATCGCCCATCTCGCCCAGGGGAATTCCGCCTGAGATAAGGCCGTTCCCTGCGATCGAAACGCCGTCCCGGGCAAGCGCCTCGGCCGTGCCGGCTGCCCGCCATGTTCCGAAGCTCTCCCCGAACAGGTAAACGTGGGAGTTCTCCCGCCGATAGACTTGAAGGAATTCGGTAACGAACCGCGAGGTCGCGTCTATATCGCCGAGCGTTCCGTAAAGCGGCGCTTCCGCATCCTGCCGGGCGCGGCTGAAACCAGTTCCCGCAGGATCCAGAAAGACCAGATCGCTGGCTGTCAGCGGAGTTGCGCTATTGTCGATCATCACGCCGTCTTCGATCAATTTCGGCCCCAGCGCCTGGAAGTGCAGAAGTCGCGAATCCGCTCCCGGTCCGCCGTTCCATACGAACGTGATCGGCCGGTCCGCTTTGGCATCCGGCAGCATGTATGCGGTGTAGAACAGGTCCGCCTTCGGTTTGCCGTCCGCTCCGGTGATCGTCAGGGTTCCGGCGCAAGCCTTGTAGCTTAGGGCTCTGCCGCCGGTGTTCACCTGGTGGGTGCTCGCAACGGCATTGGCAGCACAGGATCGCGCAAGCGGCGAGGCATGAGAATCCGCCACAGTGTCGCCGGAGACGCTGGCACAGCCGGTGGCGAGCAACCCGACGAGGATTATCCAAAATCTCGTTGTCATACCGCGGCGTCCCTCTCTGCTTGGCGCGAGGTTAGCGCTCGGGTGCAGGCAAATTTATGCGTTCGTGGGGGCGTCAAACTTCTATCCGTGGCGTGTGCCGCCCTAGAACTCATCGGAGAACCAAATTCGGGCAAAATTATGCGCCCGAGTTGGGATAGAGCTACAACGATGGACAAACTTGGCATGACCTTCCCGCATGTTTCTCGCCGGACGATGCTCGCGGGTGCAGTCGCCCTTCCCGCCGCGGGAACATTCACATCTTCTCGTGCAGCGGCGTCTCAAACCAGGCCCGCCAAATCCGGCTTCGCCCCCATGGACGCCGTCTATCTCGACTCCGGAACGATGCATCCTATTCCGCTGGAGGTGCAAGCGGCGGTGAATTCCTATTTCGAGACGCGCGGCGCGGGAACGCGCTGGCCGGCGAATGACGTCGAGACCCGAGTAAAGAGCGCCTTCGCGCGCCTAGTCAACGCGACGCCTAGTGAACTGGCATTTGTCCAGAGCACTACCGCGGGCGAGCAGCTCGTCGTGGATGCGCTCGGAATCCCGAGCGGCGGAGGCCGCATCGTCACCGACACATTGCATTTCTTCGGCTCTTTTTGGCTCTACGAGCAACTCGCGCGGCGGGGCATGGATATGGTGTGGCTCTCGCCGACCCACGGCCGCATCGATCTGGCGGCCTATGAAAGCGCGATCGACGAGGACACGCGGCTGGTAAGCCTCTCGCTGGTGTCGACCTATAACGGCTTTGAGCAAGACCTAGCGGCCTTGTGCGAAATCGCCCATGCGCGGGGTGCGAAGGTCTATGCCGATATCATTCACGCCGCTGGTACCGTGCCGGTCGACCTCCATGCCAGCGGCGTCGATTTCGCGGCCTGCGCCAGCTATAAATGGCTCATGGGCGACTTTGGGCTGGGGTTTCTCTATGTGCGCGCCGATCTGATCGCCGAACTGCAGCGGTCGCGCTTCGGCTACTATCAACTCGCGAAATTCCGATCGCACGTATATCCCTTTGACGAAGCCGGAGATGGGATCGCCGACATGGCCGCCCGCGACGATGCCGAGGGGCTGTTCGCAATGGGCACCCGTTCTCACGCCGTCTTGGCGCAACTTGATCGGTCGATACCCATGCTACTGGATCTCGGCATTGAGAATATTGTCGCTCGTCGGTTACCTTTGCTCGACCGGCTGCACGAGGCCCTGCGTTCCAAGGGCTACGCCGTCGCAACGCCCCGCGACTGCCGCTCGCCTTTGCTGACCTGCGTCTTCGAAGATGCCCACGAACGCTTGTCCGAGCCTCTCGAGCGCGCGGGCGTCAAAATTACTTTGTCGCGCAATCGTTTTCGCGTCTGCCCATCCTTCTTCAACGACGCCGACGATATCGAGCGGCTGTTGGACGCCCTTCCCTCTCAGACAACGGGATAAATTCATGCAGCTGCCAAAGTCCTGTCGCGTAACGTTCGCCGCTCTACTGGCCCTCTCCGCGTCGCCTTTGACGGCGCAAAATTTCGACCGACCCATGCCGCCTGCCTTCCTGAGAGCGATGGAGCCGATGGTCGAGCGCGAAACGGCCTCTGACCGTGTGATCACCACGGCCCATCAAGGTCGGTTCAACGGTCGAACCCTTGCCTATCATGCGATCGTCACCGAGACGCCGGTGGCCAATGAAGCAGGCGAGACGGCGGCGGTAGTGGTTAGCTATGGTTATGTTGCCAAGAACGCGGGGGATCCGACGGCCCGTCCCGTCCTGTTCGTGTTCAACGGTGGTCCGGGTGCATCTTCTTCGCCTCTTCACATGAAGGCTTTCGGCCCGCGAATTCTCGTTGCTGGAGAAAGCGGAGACGTCCTCGTCAACAACGAACACAGCCTGCTCGATGCTGCTGATCTCGTTTTCATCGATCCACCCGGTACCGGGGCGAGCATGCCCGTCGCTGGCTCCGATCCGACCAGTCTGTTCACAGTCGCAGGCGATGCGAAAGCCGTGGCCGAGGTAGTGCAATCATGGCTTGTCGCGAATGGTCGGACCCAATCGCCTTATGCGCTGGTCGGTGAAAGTTACGGCAGCGCTCGCGCACTCGCGATGCTGAACGCACAGTTGGAGGCAGATTTACCGCTCCCCGACGGAGTGGCGCTGCTGTCTCTGTCTCTCGGAGATACCAGCGGGCCGGTGATCAGCGATGTGGTTTTGCTTCCGACCCTCGCGGCGGTGGCATGGCACCATGAGCGCATTGATCGCAATGGCAGCACAGTAGACCAATGGTTCGAAAAGGCGCTCGACTTCGCGCAGACCGATTACGCCGCGGCCTTGATCAAAGGGCCTACCCTACCTGCCGACACTCGAGACAGGGTTGCGGCCGAGATGGAAGCGCTGATCGGCATTCCGCGGCACGTCCTATTGGGCGGCAATCTGCGCATCGGCAAATCCTCCTTTATGCACGGGCTGCTGGAAGCGAAGGCGCTGCGTACGGGCCAACTCGATGCCCGCATCACCCGGCCGATCGTGGATTCGAATTTCCAGCCGCCGTTCGACGATCCATCCATGACTCTGGGCACGGCTACAACCGAGGCGATCCAGCGATACCTGGCCCAGGATCTCGATTATCAGTTGCCCAGCGCATATCGCAGCCTCAATCTCGGCATCAACTTCAAGTGGGGCTGGGGTGAAGGCACGAGCTATAGCAGCGCCCGCTTCGCCCCTTATCTGACCGAAGCGATGGTCCGAAAGCCGGATATGTCGGTCTATACGTCCGGCGGATATTACGACATCACCCCCCCGGCCTACGCTGGGATCTTCGCGCTGGACCAAGCGCAGGTGCCACGGGAGAAACGCATGACGCGCTTTTATGCAGCGGGCCATTCTGTCTTCGAGGATGACGCCGGCCTCGCGCAAATGAGCTCCGACATGCGCGCATGGGTGGGAAATTTGGTGCACACTGGACCCTGACCGCCGGTTCGTTATTGCCAGGGCCTGGGCTGAGGTTAGTCCTGTGCGCCGTGGAGCGCTGCCGAAGGCCAGAACTTGCTTTACCCCTGGCGACCAGCGGCCGCCGTTCCATAAGCTATCGCGGCCTCAGCTGCAGTTACCCCATCGACACGCCCGATCGT
>JAHJWA010000277.1 GCA_018828205.1 Alphaproteobacteria bacterium | reverse complement strand
CCATTCGATGGGCGGGCATCTGGCCCTGCGAGCGATCGTCGAGCACCGCGTCGACCCCGATGCAGCCGTCCTCACCGCGCCCATGCTCGGTATGGCGGGTCCGCCGCTGCCGCTGCGCCTTCAGCACTGGGTCGCCAAGCTGATGACCAAGATCGGCGCGCCGACGCGGCCGGCGTGGAAATGGAGCGAAAAGCCCGGCGAAATGCCCGCGTCGCGCCAGTCGCTGCTGACGCACGACGAAGCCCGCTATGGCGACGAATTGTGGTGGCGCGAGACGCGGCCCGAATTGGTGATGGGGCCCGGCAGCTGGGGTTGGGTCGAACGTGCCTATGCCTCGCGCCGCGTCCTCGATGATCCGGGGGCGATGGAGGCGGTGACGGCTCCGGTGCTGCTGGTGTCGACCAGCAACGACAAACTCGTCAGCCACGATGCGGTCGTGCGCGCGGCAGAGCGTTTGCCGCGGGCCGAACTGCTCGCCTTCGGCAAGGAAGCGCGCCACGAGATCCTGCGCGAGGTCGATCCGGTGCGGGATCGGACAATGGCGGCGATCGCCGAGTTCCTCGACCGGACCGTGCCGTCGCAAACCGCATGACAGGGTTCGATTTCGCCATCGTCGGCGCCGGAATGGCCGGAGCGAGCCTCGCCGCCGAGCTCGCGCCGCACGCCTCGGTCCTGCTGATCGAGGCGGAGGATCGGCCTGGCCATCACGCGACGGGTCGGTCTGCGGCGTTCTGGGAGGAATGCTATGGCGGGCCGGAGATCGTGCCGCTGACGTTGGCATCGGGTCCCTATCTGCGCGAGCAGGGGTTCCTGACGCAGCGAGGGGCGCTCTACATCGGGCGCGCCGAGGATGCCTCGCTGCTCGACGAGTTCCTGGATCGCTTCTCGGCTACGGGGGCGACGATCGAGCGGCTCGACCGGCAAGCCCTGGCGGCAAAGGCTCCCGATCTGCAAGCTGAGTGGCAGGCGGCGATATGGGAACCCGGATGTTCCGATATCGATGTTGCCAGCCTGCACGCGCATTATCTGGCGCTGGGACGCGGACGAGGGACGCGATTGGAAACCCGGGCGCGCCTGATCGCCGCGGCGCGGCACGAGGGGAGCTGGGCCTTGCGGACGGAACGCGGCGAGACCTTTGTCGCCCAGACGCTGGTCAATGCGGCCGGGGCCTGGGCCGACGAGCTCGCAGGGCTGGCGGGCGCACGTCCGCTGGGGATCACTCCGCTGCGGCGCACGGTCGTCCAGCTGCGCACCGATCCGCCGCCTCCGCCCGATCTTCCGCTCGTGCTGGATATTGCCGGGGGCTTCTATTTCAAGCCCGAGGCGGGGCGGTTGTGGCTCAGCCCCAATGACGAGGTCCCCAGCGCACCTTGCGATGCCGCGCCCGAAGAGCTGGCGGTGGCCGAGGCGATCGCGCGCTTGTCGCAGGCGGTCGACTGGCGGGTCGAGGCCGTCGAGCATCGCTGGGCGGGGCTGCGAAGTTTCGCTCCAGACCGGCTGCCGGTCTATGGTCTGGATCCGCAGGTCGAGGGGTTCGCATGGTTCGCCGGGCAGGGCGGCTACGGGATCCAGACCGCGCCCGCCGCGGCGCGGCTGACCGCGCAATTGCTGCTCGGGCAGGCGCGCGACGCGATGACGAAGGGCCTCGATGCCACGCTCTATGCGCCGGGCCGGTTCGCTTAGGGCCGGTTCGCCTAAAGCCGGCTAGCGCTTGGCGGCGATGCGCTCGGCTTCGTCGCTTGCCAGCTGGTCGACGCGGTCGTTCTCGGGGTGTCCGGAGTGCCCCTTGACCCAGTGCCAGGATACTTGGTGCCGCGCAGTCTGCGCGATCAGCTCGTGCCACAGGTCCTCGTTGCGAACCGGCTTCTTGCTGGCACTGATCCAGCCGCGCTTCTGCCAGCCCTCGACCCATTTGGTGATGCCGTCGATAAGGTATTTGCTGTCGGAATAGACGTCGACCTCGCAGGGTTCGATCAGCGCGGCGAGCCCTTTGATCGCCGCCGTCATCTCCATGCGGTTGTTGGTGGTGGCGGGGTCGGCGCCCGAGAGTTCCTTCTCGTGCGGGCCGAGCCGCAGCAGCGCGCCCCAGCCGCCGGGTCCGGGATTGCCCTTGCAGGCACCATCGGTGAACAATTCGACGCGTTTCATGGGGCGAATCCCTAGCGCGGGCGCGGGCTTACGCGAAGACCCGATTCCCGTTCTCGGCGTAAAATTTCCAGCGGCGGGTGAAATCCATCGGGTCCTTGCGGGTCACCAGCGCGTCGGCCGGGGTGTCGAGCCAGTCCTGCGCGCGGCTGGCGGTGAAACGCAAGCAGGCCCCCTGCGCCAGCCGCGGCAGCGCCTCGCGTTCGCCGGGCTCGAGCGGGCGCACCGATTGGTACCCGGAGACCAGCGCCTCCCCGATCTCGGGCGCAAATCCCAGCCCGCTTCGGTCGAAGCACCAAGCGGCGTGGGTCACGGCGAGATCGTAGGCCATCATGTCGTGGCAGGCGAAGTAGAAGTCGATCAGTCCGGTTACCCGCGCGCCGCGCATAAGGACGTTGTCCGGGAACAGATCCGAATGGATGATCGATCGCGGCAGGTCCTGCGGCCAGCGCGCGACCAGATCGCGTGCGGCGCCCAGCCATTGCGGCAGTTCCGGGTCGATCCCGGCCAGCCGCTCTTCGCTGCAGCGATCGAGGATCGCCAGGCAGGCACGCATATTCAGATCGTTGGCGCGGGTGCGGTCGAAATCGTTGGCCGCGAGGTGGACCCGAGCCAGCGCCGCCCCGACGGCATGCGCCTGCGCAGCGCTGGGGGCGTCGGGAGAGATGCCCGGAAGATATTCGATCAGGGCGAGCGCCTTGCCATTGTGGCGGCGAAACGCCGCCCCATCGCGATCGTGGAGGGTTGCCGGAACCGCGCAACCCTTCGCGGCAAGGTGATCGAGCAGGCCCAGGAAGAAAGGCAGTTCGCCCGGATCGGTGCGCTTCTCGTACATGGTCAGGATGAAACGCGCGCCAGCGCCGTTCCTCCCGCTCGTTTCGACCAGCCAGTTGCTGTTGGAGACTCCCTCGGCGATGCCCTTGGCCGAGACGAGCTCGCCGACATCATAAGCGGCGATCAGCGCGGCCAGATCCTCGGACGCAAGATGGGTGTAGACCGCCAAGGGCGAAGGTCAGTCGGGGTCTGTGAGCTGTCGCGGCAGCTTGAAGACCATCTTCTCTTCCGCGGCCTGGATGGTCTGCTCGTTGATGGTGCGCCATTGCGCGATCCGCTCCACGACCTCGCGGACCAGGATCTCTGGCGCGGAAGCGCCCGCGGTCAGCCCAAGCGTGCCAACCCCTTCGAGCCATTCGGGCTCGATCTCGTCGGCGCGCTGGATCAGCCGCGAATTGGCCCCCAGCCGCTCGGCGACCTCGACCAGCCTGAGCGAGTTCGAGGAATTGGGCGAGCCGATCACCAGCACCAGATCGCTGGCGGGGGCGATCCGCTTGACCGCCGCCTGGCGATTGCTGGTGGCGTAGCAGATATCCTCGGCCTTGGGCCCCTGGATCTGCGGGAAGCGTGCCTTGAGCGCGGCGATGATCTCGGCGGTGTCGTCCACCGAAAGCGTGGTCTGCGTCAGGTAGGAAAGCTCGTCCTGCATAGAGAAGGGCAGCGTGGCGATGTCCTCGACCGATTCGACCAGCGTCATCTCGCCTTCCGCGACCTGGCCCATCGTCCCGATAACTTCGGGATGGCCCGAATGGCCGATAAACAGGATGTGGCGCTGCTTCTCGATCAGCCGCTCGGCCTGGCGATGGACCTTGCTGACCAGCGGACAGGTCGCGTCGACATAGAGCAGCTTGCGCCGTTCCGCTTCGGCGGGAACCGCCTTGGGGACGCCATGCGCGCTGAACACCACGGGCATGTCGTCTGGGACCTCGTCGAGTTCCTCGACGAAGATCGCACCCTTGGCCTTGAGCGCTTCGACCACATAGCGGTTGTGGACGATCTCGTGCCGGACATAGACCGGGGCACCGTATTTCTCGAGCGCGCGCTCGACGATCTCGATGGCGCGGTCGACGCCGGCGCAGAAGCCGCGCGGCGCCGCGATCAGCAGGGTGAGTGCGGGCTTGAGATCGGCGGGTTGCAAGGGAGCATTCATAAGCCTCCCCCTAGCGCTTTGCGTGCGCCCTCGCTAGGGGATGCGACCATAGGAATTCGAGGGATACGACACGCATGACTTTCCGCTTCCGCCAGCTTTCCGCGATCGCCCTCGGTCTCGGCCTCGCCGCCTGCGCGGGCGAAGGCGATCTCGTGGTCGATCAGGGCGTTGGCATCACCGCGGTGCGAAGCGTCTGCCCGGCGGTCGGCGTGCCCGATTACACCGGTGATGTGACCGTTTTTCGCGATCCGCAATCGCGGCTGGCGAGCGATATCGATGTGACCGCGGCGATCACCAATGTCCGCACCACCTGCAACGAGACCGGCGACCGGATCTACTCCGAAGCCAGTTTCGACGTGCAGGCTCGCCGCAGCGACACCCGCGGCGCGCGCCAGGTGACGCTGCCCTATTTCTCCACCGTGCTGCGCGGCGGCAGCGCCGTGGTAACCAAGCGGGTCGGTTCGGTGACCGTCGCCTTTGCCGATGGCGAAGCCCGGGCGAGCGCTCGCGCCACCGCCGGGGCCTATGTCGATCGCGCCGAAGCGACGCTGCCCGCCGAGATTCGCGAGCAGATCACCCGCCGACGCGAGCCGGGCGATCCCGATGCCGCACTCGATCCGCTGGCCGATCCCACGGTCCGCGCCGCGATCGAACGCGCCACATTCGAGCTGCTGGTCGGCTTCCAGCTGACCGAAGCGCAGCTCGCCTACAACGCGACGCGCTAAACCGCATGGCGCCGCCGCCTGGCAGCGCCATCGCATCCCACGGTTCGATCCGTACGCGTTCCCCGCGGGCGCGCAGCATGGCTGAGACATGACCGATACGCAGACCCTCCACGCCCATTACGCCGCCAAGATCGATGCGGTGCTCAACGCGCTCGAAATGGAAGGCGATCTGCCGCCCGAAAGCGATCGCTCCAATGTCGCGGTCGAACCGCCGCGCGACCCGGCGCATGGCGATCTGGCGACCAACGCCGCGATGGTGCTCGCCAAGCAGGCCAAGAGCAATCCGCGCGCGCTGGCGGACAAGATCGTCGCGCATCTGACGCGCGATCCGGACATCACTGCGGCCGACATCGCCGGACCGGGCTTCATCAACATCCGGCTGGACCAGTCGGTCTGGCTGCGCGAGCTCGCCGCCATCGCCGCGCTGGGCGACGATTACGGCCGCTCCGCCAAGGGCCATGGCACGCGGGTCAATGTCGAATTCGTCTCGGCCAATCCGACCGGACCGATGCATATGGGCCATTGCCGCGGCGCGGTGGTGGGCGATGCGCTGTGCGACCTGCTCGCCTTCGCGGGCCACGAGGTGATCCGCGAATACTACGTCAACGACGCCGGCGGCCAGGTCGATGTGCTCGCCCGCTCGGCGCATCTTCGCTATC
The DNA here is from genome assembly GCA_018828205.1 of Alphaproteobacteria bacterium. Taxonomy (GTDB): domain Bacteria; phylum Pseudomonadota; class Alphaproteobacteria; order Sphingomonadales; family Sphingomonadaceae; genus Qipengyuania. Next base: position 3,242 of record JAHJWA010000277.1, on the reverse strand, counting down.
GCGAGGCACTGGGGCAGGATATCGGCACCATTCCCGAGGGTCTCTATCCGGGCGAGTATCTCAAGCCGGTGGGCGAGCGGCTGGCGGGCGAGTATGGCGACCGCTATCTCGATGCGCCCGAGGCGGAGTGGCTCGCGCCGTTCCGCGCGGCCTCGGTCGAGGCGATGATGGCAATGATCCGCGCCGATCTCGCCAAGCTCGGCATCCAGCACGACGTCTTCTCGTCGGAGGCAGCGCTGCAGGCGGCGGGCAAGCCCGAGGAGGCCGAGGCCTGGCTGCGCGCGCAGGATCTCGTCTATGATGGCGAGCTCGAGGCGCCCAAGGGCAAGGCCCCGCCAGAAGACTGGGAGCCGGTCGAGCTGCCGCTGTTCCGCTCGACCAGGTTCGGCGACGATCAGGATCGCCCGATCCGCAAGTCCGATGGCAAATGGACCTATTTCGGCGCCGATCTGGCCTATCACTTCCAGAAGGCCGAGACCGCCGATGCGCTGATCGACATCTGGGGCGCGGATCATGCCGGCACGGTCAAGCGGATCACCGCCGCGGTGGCCGCGCTGACGCAAGGCGCGGGGCGCGACGTGCCCTTCGACGTCAAGCTGGTCCAGATGGTCAAGCTGATGCGCGGCGGCGAGCCGGTGAAGATGTCCAAGCGCAGCGGCAATTTCATCACCATCGCCGATGTCGTCGAGGAAGTGGGCAAGGATGTGGTTCGCTTCACCATGCTCACCCGCAAGCCCGACGCGCAGATGGAATTCGACTTCGCCAAGGTGGTCGAGGCCTCGAAGGACAATCCGGTGTTCTATGTGCAATATGCGCACGCGCGGATCCATTCGACGCTGCGCAAGGCGGCGGAACAGGGGCTGGCGCCGGATTCGGGTTCGCTCGAATTGCTGGGCGAGGCGGATCTGGCGCTGATCCGCGAGGCGGCGCAGTTCCCGCGGATGGTCGAGGCCGCCGCTCAGGCGCGCGAACCGCACCGGATCGCCTTCTATCTCAACGACCTCGCCAGCGCCTTCCACAGCTTCTGGAACGCGGGCAATGACGATACCTCTCTGCGGATGATCCAGTCCGACAATGAGACACTGACTTCGGCGCGGCTGTTCCTGGCCACGCAAGTGGGGCAGGTGATACGCAACGGCCTTGCCATCTTGGGCGTCGTGGCCGTCGAGGAAATGTAAGGGGCGTCGGGGTGACTGGAGATACGCGAGGCTATCCGGACGAGGAGCTCGATCTGGGCCGGGACGGCGAGAGCCTGCCCTGGCTCGAATCGGTCGATGACGAGGACGGGCACGAGCAGGGCTTGGACACGGCGCGGCTGATCGGGATCGGTCTGCTGATGGTGGCGGCGCTCGGGCTGATCGTCGGCGGGATCTGGTGGTTCACCAACCGCGCTGCGGGTGGCGGGCCGGAGCCCGACGGTTCGCTCATCGCGGCCCCTTCCCAACCCTATCGCGTCCGCCCCGAAAACGAAGGCGGCAAGACCTTCGCCGGCACCGGCGACACCAGCTTTGCCGTGGGCGAGGGCCAGACCCGCGAGGGTCGGTTGGCCGCGCCCCGCGCGACGCCCGAACCCGCAGCCGAACCGGACGACGAAGCCGAGAGCCAGCCGGCTCCGCCGCGGTCCGGCGCGCTGCCTGCGGGTACCGCGGTGCAGGTCGGTGCCTATTCCAGTCGCTCCGACGCCGAGACCGGCTGGAGCACGCTGATCCGTCAGACCGAGGTGCTGTCGGGTGTCGACTATCGCATCGTCGAAGGCCGCGCCGATATCGGCACCGTGTTCCGCCTCCAGGCGGCAGCGGGCGATGCGGCGAATGCGCGGCGGATGTGTCAGGCGCTCAAGGGTGACGGGCTGCCCTGCACGATCAAATAGGCGAGGGCGGGAGAGCGCAGCCGGCCCAGGTTTCGCGATTTCCACATGCGGTTCGAGGGCTCGCTTGCGAAAGCGGCGCGAAACTGCGATTCCGGCGCAATGACACCAGCGATTTTCGGCATCGGCGGCCCCAGCTTGACGGCGGACGAGCGCGCCTTTTTCGCCGAGGCCGATCCGGCGGGCTACATCCTGTTCGGACGCAACTGCGAGACGCGCGCGCAGGTGCGTGCGCTGACGGAGGATCTGCGCGGCATCCACGGTCGCGACAAGCTCTTGATCGGCATCGATCAGGAGGGAGGGCGGGTCGCGCGGATGAAGCCCCCGGAATGGAGCGCCTTTCCCCCGGGCGCGGTGTTCGATCGGCTCTACCAAATCGCGCCGGCGAGCGCGATCGAGGCGGCGCGGGCCAACGCCCAAGCGCTCGCTCTCGAACTGGCCGAGGTCGGCATCACCATCGACTTCCACCCCCCGCTCGACCTGCCGCAGCCGGGGGCGCACGACGTCATCGGCGATCGTGCGCTCGGGCACGAACCGATGCAGGTCGCGGCGCTGGGCCGGGCGATCCTCGACGGCTTTGGCAAGGCCGGGGTGCTGGGCTGCATCAAGCACATGCCCGGGCACGGGCGCTCGGTGGTCGATACCCATAAGGAAATGCCCACCGTCACGGCGAGCGCGCAAGAGCTCGAGCATGACCTGGCGCCCTTCATCCGGCTCAATCAGGCGCCGGTGGGAATGACCGGGCACCTGCTCTTCCCCGCCTGGGACGCCGAGCGGCCTTCGACGCTGTCGCCAATCGTGATCGAAGAGATCATCCGCGGCAAAATCGGCTTCGACGGGCTGCTGCTAACCGACGATATCGACATGGAAGCGCTCGACGGGACAATCCCCGTGCGTGCCGAGAAGGCGATCGCTGCAGGCTGTGATGTGGTGACGAACTGTTGGGCGCGGATGGACGACATGACCGGCATCGCCGAACGCTGCGCCACGATGCGCGCAGCCAGCGAGGCGCGGCTCGACCGCGCGCTCGACGCCCTGGGCGGTGTGCCCGAGAGTTTCGATCATGGCGAGTTGATCGCCAAGCGCGACGCGCTGCTCGCGAGTGTCGGGCAGGCCGCGTGAGCCAAGATGGTCTGCTTCTCGATCTGCCGGATGGCACCGGGTCGCGGGCCGCTGGGGATGAAGACTGGGCGGCGCCCGCGGCGGATCTGCCCAAAGAAGACGAGGACGCGCTCTATCTCGACCTCGACGTCTGGGCCGGGCCGCTCCACCTGCTGCTCGACCTCGCGCGGCGCCAGAAAGTCGATCTGCGCCAGATCTCGATCCTCGCGCTGGTCGATCAATATCTCGACTATATCGACCGGGCCGAGGCGCT
>JAHJWA010000276.1 GCA_018828205.1 Alphaproteobacteria bacterium | reverse complement strand
GAATAGCGGTCGACCAGCTGCGCCGCATGCGGGCGCAGCAGCACGGTGAAGCGCAGCAGCTCCTCCATCACATCGACGATGCGGTCGTAATAGGCGGAGGGCTTCATCCGCCCCGCCTCGTCGAATTCCTCATAGGCCTTGGCCACCGAGGACTGGTTGGGGATGGTCACCATCCGCATCCAGCGCCCGAGCACGCGCATCGTGTTGATGGTGTTGAAGCTCTGCGACCCGGCGCTGACCTGCATCACCGCCAGCGTGCGCCCCTGCGTCGGGCGCAGGCCCTTATAGGCCAGCGGGAGGTGATCGATCTGCGCCTTCATGATCCCGGTCATCTGGCCGTGGCGCTCGGGGCTGCACCACACCTGGCCCTCGGACCACAGCGAATGCTCGCGCAATTCGTGCACCGCGGGGTGGTTGTCCTCGGCCACCTGGTCGGGCAGCGGCAGGTCGGTGGGGTCGAAGATCCGCGTCTCGCAGCCGAAGCGCTGCAGCAGCCGCGCCGCTTCCTCCACCGCCAGCCGCGAATAGGACCGGGTGCGCAAGCTCCCGTAGAGCAGCAGGATCCGCGGCGGCGGATCGAGCGCGCCGAGCCCCGCGGCGGGCTGCGCGCGGCAATATTGCTCGCGCAGCGCGGGGAGGTGGTCGGGATCGGCGAGCCTGCGCAGGCGGGTCATCGGCAGCTTTCGGTTCACGCCGCGGGGAAACGGTCGCTTGTGCGGTTGGCATAGGCGACGAGGCTGAGCATCACCGGCACCTCGACCAGCACCCCGACCACGGTCGCCAGCGCCGCGCCGCTCGACAGGCCGAACAGCCCGATCGCCACCGCCACCGCGAGCTCGAAGAAATTGGATGTGCCGATCATCGCGCAGGGCGCGGCGATGCTGTGCGGCAGTTTCCACGCCCAGGCGGCGGCATAGGCCAGCGCGAAGATGCCGTAGGACTGGATCACGATCGGGATCGCGATCAGCACGATCAGCAGCGGGTTGCCGATGATGATCTCCGCCTGGAAGGCGAACAGCAGCACCACTGTCGCCAGCAGTCCGACGATCGACCAGGGTTTCAGCCGCGCGGTGAAAGCGTCGACCGCGCTCTCGTCGCCATTGTGGCTCGCCACGACGCGTCGTCGCACGGCAGCGCCCGCCGCCAGCGGCACCACCACATAGAGCCCGACCGAGAGCAGCAGCGTCTCCCACGGCACCACGATATCGGTGACGCCGAGCAGCAGCGCGACGATCGGCGCGAAGGCGACGATCATGATCAGATCGTTCACCGAGACCTGCACCAGCGTGTAGGCGGGATCGCCCCGGGTCAGCTGCGACCAGACGAACACCATCGCGGTGCAGGGCGCGGCGCCCAGCAGGATCAACCCGGCGATATACTGATCCGCGTCGGTCTCCGACATCAGCCCGGCGTAGAGATAATCGAAGAACAGCACCGCCAGCGCGGCCATGGTGAAGGGCTTGATCAGCCAGTTGACCACCAGCGTGATCACCAGCCCCTTGGGCTTGCGGCCGATATCCCTGATGCTGGAAAAATCGACCCCGACCATCATCGGGAAGATCATCGCCCAGATCAGCACTGCGACCACCAGATTGACCGAGGCGTATTCGAACCCCGCCATCACCCCGACCACGCCGGGCGCGACCAGCCCCAGCGCGATCCCGGCGAGGATCGCGCCCAGCACCCAGAGCGAGAGATAGCGTTCGAACGTGCCGAGCGGGGAGGCGGCGGGTTGGGCCTGAGCGAGCGTGTTCATCCCTCGTCTCTCGCCTTGGCGCTGGCGCCTTCCTCGCGGCCGATTTCCGCCAGTTTTCCGCGCATCGCCAGCTCGTCCACGCTGTCGTGGGGGAGCATCAGGAACAGGTCGATCCGCCGCCGCAGATAGCGCAAAGCCTCGACGAAGGCCTGGTGCTGCTCCTCGCCCTCGACCGCGGCGGGGTCCTCGAGACCCCAATGCGCGGTGATCGGGTGGCCGGGCCAGACCGGGCAGCTCTCGCCCGCGGCATTGTCGCAGACGGTGAAGATGAAGTCGAACTCGGGCGCGCCGGGGCGGGCGAATTCGTCCCAGTTCTTGGAGCGCAGACCCTCGGTGGGAAAGCCGAGCTGGCCGAGCACGTCGAGCGCCATCGGATGGACCTCGCCCTTGGGATCGCTCCCGGCGCTGTAGGCGCGAAAGCGCCCTCCGCCCAATTTGTTCATCAGCGATTCGCCCAGGATCGAGCGCGCGGAATTGCCGGTGCACAGGAACAGCACATTGTAGGTTCGATCGGTCATGGCGGGTCTCACTGGCTGGATGAAGACAATGACGATGCAGCAGCGGGGCAGGCGGCGAGCTCGGGCAGGTCGGCGCATAGCCGCGGGTCGCCCTGGCAGCAATCTTCCATGAGAAAGCCCATCAGCCGCCGCATCCCGTCATAGTGCGCGCGGTAGCGGATCACGCGGCTCTCGCGCTGCGAGAGCGCAAGCCCGGCGCGTTCGAGATTGGCGAGATGATGCGACATGGTCGAGGAGGGCACCCCGCAGGCCTGCGCGATTTCGCCCGCCATCATGCCTTCGGGGCCCGCCTGGACGAGCATGCGGAACACCGTCAGCCGCGTCTCATGCGCCAGCGCCGCCAGCGCATCGACGGCCCAGATCTGCTCGGTTTCGGCCATGGTCGCTCCCCTTGTTCGGGAGGCGAGATAGCGCGAAGCCTGCATGCGTCAATCGATAGTTCGAAAACTGTCGAATTATCGAGCCCGCATCATGGCCTGCTCAGCGGACCATCAGCACCGGGGCCTTGACCGTGCGGACCATCTCGCTGGTCGTGCTGCCCAGGATCATCCGCCGCATCGGCGAGTGGCCATAGGCGCCCATCAGCAGCAGCGCGCCTTCGGTCGCGGCGACGGCGCCCGGGATCACCTGCTCGGCCTTGCCGCGCTCCATGATGGCCGTGACCGAATGTTCGGGCGCAAACGCCGCCTCGGCCTTCGCCAGCCTCGCGCGATCGGCATCGCTGCCGGCCTCGGCCATCACGATGGTGACCGGCAGGCCCGCGAACAGCGGCGAATTGGCCAGCCGCTCGAGCGCGCGCTCGGCGGCGGGGCTGGCGTCATAGGCGAAGACCACCTGCTTGGGTTCGGAATATTCGCGCGAGGCCACCAGCACCGGCCTTTCGCTGGCGCGAACCACGCGCTCGATCATCGAGCCGAGATGCTCGCCGCCCGCTTCATGCGCGACGCCGCGCTTGCCCAGCACCAGCACCCGCGCGGTCTCTTCGCGTTCGAGGATGGTCTCGACCACGCCCCCATGCCGGTGCAGCGCGGTCACCTCGGCGACGCCGGCCTCGCGCAGCATCTGTTCGCCCGCAGCGAGCAGCACGCGGCCCTTCTCGATTGCGATCCGACTGCTGTCCTGCGACAGGCGGACCAGCTCTTCCATCAGATCGCTTTTGACCCCGAGGCCGATGGCGCCCGACAGATCCTTGCGCGCGGTGACCGGGTCCTGGTTTTGCACCACATGGAGCAGTTCGACCGGGAGCGAGAGCCGGGTCGCGGCCCAGGCAGCATAGCGGCAGACGCTGGTGGCGTAGGTCGAGGCGTCGATCGCCGCGAGGACGTGTTCCATGGTTCTCTCTCCCATCTCAATGCGCTCCCAGCTGTTCATCGGCGCCGGGCTTGTCGTGAACGGCATAGCGCTCGATCATCGCCGCGCTGGCATCGTTGAGGCCGAGCACCTCGACCTCGGTGCCCTCGCGGCGGAATTTGAGGATCGCCTTGTCGAGCGTGCCCACCGCGGAGATGTCCCAGAAATGCGCCTGGCTGACGTCGATGACGACCCGGTCGAGCACCTCCTTATAGTCGAAGGCCGAGACGAAGCTGTCGGAGGAGGCGAAGAACACCTGTCCGCCGATGCGATAGGTCCGCGTCCGTCCGTCGCCCGACAGGTCGGTCTCGACGGTGAACATCCGCTTGACCTTGCTGGCGAAGAACAGCCCCGAGAGGATCACGCCCGCGAGCACGCCCTGCGCCAGATCGTGGGTCCAGACCACGATCACGACGGTCACCACCATGACCACCGAGGACTGCCAGGGGTGGATCCGGATGTCGGTGATCGAACGCCAGGAGAAGGTGCCGATCGAGACCATGATCATCACCGCGACCAGCGCGGCCATCGGGATGATCGCCACCAGCGTTCCGAGCACCAGCAGCAGGAACAGCAGGAACACGCCCGAGACCATGGTCGACAGCCGCGTCTCGCCGCCCGATTTCACATTGATCACCGACTGGCCGATCATCGCGCAGCCGCCCATACCGCCCAGGAAGCCGGTGAAGAAATTGGCGATCCCCTGGCCCTTCATCTCGCGCTGCTTGTCCGAACCGGTGTCGGTCAGATCGTCGACGATCTGCGCGGTCAGCATCGATTCGAGCAGCCCGACCGCCGCCATGGTCAGCGAATAGGGCAGGATGATCCGCAGCGTCTCGAGCGTGAAGGGGACGTCGGGGATCAGCCAGGCGGGGAGCGAGGAGGGCAGTTCGCCCATGTCGCCCACCGTGCGCACGTCGAAGCCCATGTAATAGACCACCGCCGTCAGCACCGCGATCGCGACCAGCGGCGAGGGCACCGCCCGGGTCAGGCGCGGGAACAGATAGATGATCGCCAGACCCGCGGCGACCAGCGCATAGGTCAGCGTGGGGACGCCGATCAGCTCGGGCAATTGCGCCATGAAGATCAGGATCGCCAGCGCGTTGACGAAGCCGGTGATCACCGAGCGCGAGACATATTGCATCAGCAGATGGAGGCGCAGATAGCCCGCGATCAGCTGGATCACCCCCATCAGCACGGTGGCGGCGAAGAGATAGTCGACCCCGTATTCGCGCACCAGCGGAACCACGATCACCGCGACCGCGGCGGTTGCGGCGGAGATCATCCCCGGCCTGCCGCCGACCAGCGCGATGATCACCGCGATCGAGAAGGAGGCGTAGAGCCCGACGCGCGGGTCGACGCCGGCGATGATCGAGAAGCCGATCGCCTCGGGGATCAGCGCGAGCGCGACGACGATGCCGGCGAGGATGTCGCGCCGGGGATTGGAAAGCCATTCGCGTTTGAGCGTAGCGATATCGAACATGGGAATGTTTGCCTGACCCATACGACCGGTATGACGCAAGGAGCGACGCGGATGCGGCGGTCACGATGTGCGGTTTGGATTGCCGGTCTGAACATTGTCCCGGGGATAGGCGCCGGGCCGAGCCACCCGGCACGCCGGGTCCGATGGATGAACGCGCCCCTAAGGCAGAAATCCGGATGCTGCAAGTGCGAGCGCGGCTGGCCTGCTGCGACAGCGGCCTCGTGCTACCAGCGGATCAGCGGCAGGATGGAGGCGTTGTTGTCGGTCCAGGCCCTGAGCGCCGGGCGCGGCAGCGGCTCCCAGGCGTAAGCTCCATCGCCATCCAGGCGGGCCAGCGCTGCCTCGTCGCGCGCCAGCGCGATCCAGACCGAAGGCGTCAGCCCCTCGGCGAGATCCTCCTCGTCGAAGCGCAGCCGCCCCTGCCAGCCGCGCGCCTCGGCCAGCGCCGCAACCATCGGCGCCAGATCGATGAACCGGTTGGAGATATGCACCAGCAGCAGACCGTCGCGGTCCAGCGCGCGGCCATAGGTGGCGAAGGCTTCCTCGGTCATCAGATGCAGCGGGATCGAGTCCGAGGAGAAGGCGTCGATCGCCAGCAGGTCGAAGCGGCCGGTGCGTTCCTTGGCGAGCTCGAGCCGGGCGTCGCCGATCACCATCCGCGCATCGGGGGTGCAGTCCGACAGGAAGGTGAAGCTGCCGTCGCGCGAATAGGCGGCGATCTGCGGGTCGATCTCGAAGAAGCTCCAGCGCTGCCCCGGCTGGCGGTAGCAGGCGAGCGTTCCCGCCCCCAGACCGACCACCCCGATCTCGGCATCCGCCGCAGCGGCATCGAGCGCGATGCCGATCCCGGCGGAATGGCCGTAATAGCTGGTCGGGTCGCGGCGGCGCTCGGGGTCGAGCCATTGCCGGCCATGATTGGTGGTGCCGTGGTTGAGCTGGCGGAAACGGCCGCCCTCGGTCTCGACCACGCTGTAGACCCCGAAATAGGTCCGCGCCCGCTCGCCCTGCGCGGTCAGCGCCAGCGTCGAGAGCCCGCCGTGCCCGAGCATCAGCAGCGCGGCGACCGCGACGAAGGCCCAGCGCACGCTCACCAGCGCGGCGCCGATCAGCACCAGCGCGCCGATCAGCGCGAGGATCGTCTCGCCATCCCCCGCCTCGACCGCGCGGTGGAGCAGAAAGGCGAGCAGCGCGGCGACGACCACCAGCGCGGCCGCGATCGCCTTGCCCGCGGTGCGATCGCGCAGGAACAGGCGCACCCGCTCGATCACCAAAGTCTGCGGCATCAGCGCCGCGCCCGCCAGCAGCAGGATTGCATGCTCGTAGATCCAGTCGAACAGCACCGGGGCGAGCAGCGCGGTGAAACCGCCGCCCAGCGCCCCGCCGGCGGCGACGATCAGGTAGAAATAGGTCAGCTGCGAGGGATCGGGACGCAGCGCGTAGAGCCTCCCGTGGAGCGCCACCGCCAGCACGAACAGCAGCCCGACCATCGCCAGCGCGATCGCCGGATTGGCCTG
>JAHJWA010000275.1 GCA_018828205.1 Alphaproteobacteria bacterium | reverse complement strand
TCCACTACCAGTCCGACCTGCTGCTCAACCTCGCGGTGATCGCGGCGCTGGCGCTCGACCAATACGCCGGCTTCGGACTGGCCGACCCGCTGTTCGGGCTGGCGATCGGCGCCTGGCTGCTGTGGGGCGCCTGGTCGGCGGCCTCGACCGCGGTCGATCAGCTGCTCGACCGCGAATGGCCCGATGCCAAGCGCGAGGCCTTCGTCGCCGCGGCGGCGCGCCACCCCGAGCTCTCCAACCTTCACGATCTGCGCACCCGCACCAGCGGGACGCAGGATTTCGTCCAGTTCCATGTCGATCTGCCGGGCAGCATGACCGTGGAGGAGGCGCATGACGTGATCGAACGCGTCGAGGCGGATCTGTGCGGGCAGTTTCCGGAGATGGAGCTGCTGATCCACATCGACCCCGAAGGCCATGTCGACGAACCCGGCAACGCGCTGGTGGAGGAAAACGAATTCGATCGCCTCGGAGGAGCAACCCCATGACGAAGCTGCCCTATTGGCATGTCGATGCCTTTGCCGACGGGCCCTTCGCGGGCAATCAGGCGGCGGTGATGCCGCTCGATGCCTGGCTGCCCGACGCCACGCTCCAGGCCATCGCCGAGGAGAACAATTTCGCCGAAACCGCCTTCGTGGTGCGCGACGAGACCGGCGCGGCAGACTGGGAATTGCGCTGGTTCACCCCGACCAGCGAGGTGAAGCTGTGCGGCCATGCGACGCTGGCGAGCGGGCATGTGCTGCTGACAAGCGATGGCGGCGAACAGGTCAGCTTCCGGACGCGGCATGCCGGCATTCTCCACGTCCGGCGGCAGGGGGCGGGCTACGAACTCTCGCTCCCCACCAGCCGCGTCGAGGAACTGGCGGTGCCGGGCCTGCTCGAGGCGCTCGGTATCGATGCGCCGGTTTACGACACGGTCGAAGGCACCGAGGAGACATCGATCGTCCTGCTCGAGTCCGAAGCGCAATTGCGCGCCATGTCACCCGACATGCGCGCGCTCGAAAAGATCGACCGCATGGCGATCTGCACCGCGCCCGGAGACACCACCGATGTCGTCAGCCGGGTGTTCGTCCCCGCCTGGGGCGTGCCCGAGGACAGCGTGACCGGTTCCGCGCATGCGGTGCTGGCGCCGTTCTGGGCCGAGCGGCTGGGCCGCTGTAGCTTCACCGCGCATCAGGCCTCGCAGCGCGGGGGCGATCTCACCTGTCGGCTCGAGGGCGACCGAGTCTGGCTCGGGGGGCCTTGCGTGACCGTGGTCGAAGGCCGCTTCCACCTTCCCGATTGAGCGGGCGCGACGATGCGGCTCAGCTCTGCGGATAGAGCTCCAGCACATCCGCCGCCTGCTGCAGCATCGCGCGGCGCTGCGGCGCGTCGGAATGGCCCAGCCGCACCAGCGTGACCCGCTGGCTGGGCGAGACCAGCGCATATTGGCCCATATGGCCGATCATCGCGAACAGGCTGCCGGGCGCGCGCTCGGGGATCAGCGGGTGTTCGCTTTCGCCGGTCGGGCGGTTGAGCCAGGTCTGGAAACCGTAATGCGGCGATTTGGGGCTCGGGCTCACCATCTGCTCGATCCATTGCCGCGGGACCAGCTGCGCGCCGCGATAGGAACCCTTGTTGCGCAGGAAATCGGCGAACCGCGCCCAGTCGCGCGCGGTGGCATGCATCAGGCTGCCGCCGATCAGCGTTCCGCTCGCGTCGAATTCGGGCACCACCGAGCTCATGCCCAGCGGTTCGAACAGCCGCGCGGCGAGATAATCGGCCACCGCCTGGCGCCGGTCCTCGGGATCGTCGCTCTCGGAGAGTATCCCCGCGGCGATATCCGCCAGAATCACCGTGGTATTGGAGGAATATTCGAAGCGTTCGCCGGGTTCGGCCTCGAGCGGCTGCTCTTCGGCCCAGCCCGCCATGTCGTCGCGCCCATCGAGGAACAGCATCCGCACCTCGCTCGATTCGACCGGGACAGGCCCCGCCTCGGTGTGATCGAGCCCGCTGCGCATCTGCAAGAGGTGGCGCAGCGTGATCTCGCTGCGCGCATCGCCGGGGCGCTGCCAGCTTGCCACCGGTGCCGGCTCGTCGAGCTCGAGCCGCCCGTCGGCCACCAGCATGCCGATCATCACCGCGGTCACCGTCTTGGCCATCGACCAGCTGATGAAGCGCGTGTCGGCATCATAGCCCGGCGCGTAGCGTTCGGCGGCGAGCTCGCCCTCGTGCAGCAGCAGCACCGCGCGGGTCTCGCCCAGTCCTTCCTTGGTGAACAGATCATCGATCTCGCGCGCCAGCGGACGCCTCGCCGCACCCGGGTCGTCGGTGACCGCGGCCAGCGCCGCCTCGCTCAGCGGCGGTTCCTGCACCGGCGTGGTGTCGGAGCAGGACGCAAGGCTTGAGGCGCTGGCGAGGATGGCGATAAGGGGAGCGAGCCGCATGGTCATGCGGCGTAACTCGCATGGGGGTTCTCGGCTTGGCAATGTCAAATTCGAGGGGGTCAAAATCGACCGGGTCACAATCGGTCCGGTCTCAATCGATCGGGCGGCGCCGGCGCTGGCCCTGGGTGGTGCTCGCGCTCGCGGTGCTGCTCGGCCTGGGCTGGTGGTATGTCCGCGACAATGTCACCGGCAATGCCGCTGCGGGAACCGCCTATGCCGCGCGGGTCGGGTGCTCGTGCCGCTATGTCGCGGGGCGCAGCCTGGAGGATTGCGCCAAGGACAAGCTCGCGGGCATGGAAATGATCCGACTGAGCGAAATCCCCGAGGACAAGAGCGTCACCGCCAGCGTCCCGCTGATCGCCAGCGAGACCGCGCGCTATCGCGAGGGCTTCGGCTGCGTGCTCGATCCGTGGGAAGAATGAGCTTCCGGCCGACGCCAATTCACGCCTGGATTTAGGCCCCGTCGGTCTCGGCGATCCAGCCGCCGCCGACCACCCGCTCGCCGGCATAGATCACCGCGGCCTGCCCGGGCGCGACGCCGTATTCGGGGTTTTCGAACCGCAGCGTGACACTCGCATCCTCGCCCAGTGGCCCTTCGACCCGTACCGGAACCGGCTTCGACAGCGACCGGACCTTGGCGGTCAGCGGCTCGGCGGGAAGCGGGCCGATGCGGTTGGTTTCGATGACGCGGGCGCCCGTCACCGCCAGCATTCGCCGCGGCCCGACCCGGACCTCGCGCGCCGCGGCATCGATTCCCACGACATAGAGCGGTTCGGCCTGCCCGCCGATCTCGAGCCCGCGCCGCTGACCGACGGTGTAATGGATCACCCCCTTGTGGGGCCCCAGCACATCGCCGCTCTCGGCATGGACGATATCGCCCGCGACCCCGCCCTCGGGCCGCAATGTGCGCACGATCTTGGCGTAATCGCCATGGGGGACGAAGCAGATGTCCTGGCTGTCGGGCTTGGCGGCGTTGCGCAGGCCGGCCTGTTCGGCGAGCTGCCGCACTTGCGCTTTGGGTAGCCCGCCCAGCGGGAAGCGCAGATAATCGAGCTGCGCCTCGGTGGTCGCGAACAGGAAATAGGACTGGTCGCGCGCCGGATCGAGCGCGCGGTGCAGTTCGGGGCCCGCGGGCCCCATGCTGCGGCGCACGTAATGACCGGTGGCGAGGCAATCGGCGCCCAGCTCGCGTGCCATGGCGAACAGATCGGTGAATTTGGGGCCCATGTTGCAGCGGATGCAGGGCACCGGTGTGCGCCCCGCGAGATATTCGTCGGCGAAGGTCTCGACCACTTCCTCGCGAAAGCTGCTCTCGTGATCGAAAACGTAATGCGCGATCCCCAGCCGGTCGGCCACCGCCTGCGCGTCGCGGATGTCGTCGCCCGCGCAGCAGGCGCCCTTGCGCCCGGTCGCGGCGCCGAAATCATAGAGCTGCAGCGTGATCCCGATCACCTCGGCGCCGCTGCGCGCGGCGAGCGCGGCCACCACCGAGCTGTCGACCCCGCCCGACATCGCGACGACGATGCGGCATTCGGCCGCGGGGCGCGGCAGATCGAACAGCGCCGCGGCGTCTTCCGGGCTGGTCAGCGGATCGCCGTCGGAATTGCGGGGGGCGTCGGGCTCGAGAAGAGCGGGGTGGGCGGCGGAAGTCATGGGCCGCGGCCCATACACCGCCGCGCGCCTGCTGGCCAGCCGGGGACGGGGACGGGGGCGGCGGGGGCGCCTGTACCTGTGCCTGTGCCTGTGCCGGCGATCGCGGCGCGCGGACGCGACCCGGCTTGCGATCCGCATCATGTTTCACAGACTGTTTACCACATCCACTTATAGCTCGACCTCATGTTCGAGGGTCACATCAAAACATCGCAAGCGGACACCCAGAGCGACTCGCAGGATTTGCGCCAGTTGCGCTGGACCGATCTCGTCGCCCGGCTCGCGGCGACTCGCGATTTGCGCGAGGAACTGGGGCATACGGGGGAGGCGGGTTTCGCCGGTTTTTCCACCTCGCTTCCCGAGCTTGGCGAAAAAGGTAAACGCGGCGGTAACCAGGATATTTTAAGGCATGGCAAATTCACCCGCTCTAAGCCTGCAGCCGCCGCGAATGACGCGGCCCAAGGCGACCGGGACGACACATGATTGAAAACCAAGATATCCGCCCAGCACAGGTCATCGGCCCGCTCGGTGAACCGCTGACGATCGCCGATCTGCCCTCGCCCCAGACCAAGCGGTGGGTCGTGCGGCGCAAGGCCGAGGTGGTTGCCGCGGTCAATGGCGGTCTGCTGACGATCGACGAGGTGCTCGAACGCTACAGCCTCACGCTGGAGGAATTCGCTTCCTGGCAGCGCGCGGTCGATCGCTCGGGAATGCAGGGCCTGCGCGTGACGCGCATCCAGCACTATCGCGACCTCTACGAACGCCAGCTCAAATACTGACCGGCCAGCGCGATTCACACGAAGGTTCTCGCAGCGATGCGGGAACCTTTCTTGTGTCCGCGGGATAGTCCCCTGTAGCCCGGCACCCCGGGAACCGTTTTTCCTGCACAACCGTTCAAGGGGCGTCAGGACAAACGAAGAAGTGTAAACAGGAGGAATATTATGGGTTGGATTATCGCTATTATCGTCGGCGGCATCATCGGCTGGCTCGCCAGTCTCGTGATGAACCGTGATGCCTCGATGGGCATTTTCTGGAATATCGTCGTCGGTATCGTCGGTTCGTTCATCGGCGGCTTCATCGGCTCGCTGATCGGGATCGGCGCAACCCTGACCTCGTTCAGCATTCCGGGACTGCTGATGTCGTTCCTGGGCGCCGTCGTGCTGCTCGCGATCGTCAACATGGTTCAGCGCGGCCGCGCGCGCTAAGCGCAGCCAGGCTAACAAC
>JAHJWA010000274.1 GCA_018828205.1 Alphaproteobacteria bacterium | reverse complement strand
TGTCGCCGGTGTAGATGCACATGTAATCGCCCGCGGCCTCGATATGCTCGATCGTGCCGACCTCGACGCGGAAGATCTGGCCGCGATCCTTGATGTTGATGAGCTTCTCGTAGCGCGAGGCGGCATCGTCGTCGCCCTGCGCGAATTCCTCCGCCGCCCCCGGAGCGACTTCGGAGAGCACGTTCATCAGCTTCTCGGCTTCCTCGGTCGATTTCTTCTCGGCGATGCGGTTGCGCACCCGTTCGATCGTGTCGGCCAGCTTGTTCTCGTCTACCGGCTTCATCAGATAGTTCACCGCATTGGCCTCGAAGGCGCGGATCGCGTGTTCCTGATAGGCGGTGACGAAGACGAACAGCGGCGGGTCGATCTCCATCACCCCCTGGACCACCGAGAAGCCGTCGAAGCCGGGCATCTGGATGTCGAGGAAGACCAGATCGGGGCGCAGCGTCTTGATCGCGCGGATCGCCTCGCGCCCGTTCTGGCAGGTGTCGATAATCTCGACGTCCTCGTGCTTTGCGAGCCGCAATTGCAGTCCCTGGATCGCGAGCTTCTCGTCGTCGACGAGGATGGTGCGGATAGTCATGTGTTCCTATGCCCTTTCCGGCAATGCCACTGCGGCAACGGACGAGCTGTCGCCCGGTTGCCGCGTCGGCGGTGGAAACGCGCCCGGCTCGTCCGCTGCGGACTCGGCGGGTTCGTGGGGAATCTCGATCAGCACGGTGAAGCCGCCGCTGTCCGGAGACCGAATCTCGAAACGGTGGTCATCGCCATAGGCCTGCGCCAGCCGGTTGCGGATATTGGCCAGACCGACGCCGGTGGAGGTGCTGCGCCGCACCGAGCCGATCAGCGCCGGCGGCAGGCCCTCCGCGCCGCCCTGGTTGATCCCGGGGCCGGTGTCCGACACCGTCACCCGCAACCGCGGCCCGACGATCTGCGCGATCAGGCTGATGGTGGCGCCTTCCTCCTGCGGGCTGACCCCGTATTTGATCGCATTCTCGACCAGCGGCTGGAGCAGCATCGAGGGAATGCAGGCCTGCGAGGCCGCGGGGTCGACCTGGAATTCGGTCTGCAAGCGCTCCTCGAAGCGCATCCGCTCGATATCGAGATAGAGCATCAGCGTCTCGACCTCCTGCGCCATGGTCACCTTGCTGCCGGGCTGGTTGACCAAAGTGTGGCGCAGGAAGCTGGACAGCCGGGTGAGCATCGCATTGGCGGGCTCGGTCTGTTTGAGCAGCACCAGCGTGGAGATCGAATTGAGCGTGTTGAACAGGAAATGCGGGTTGAGCTGGTAGCGCAGCATCTCGAGCTGGGCGCTGGTGGCCTGCATCTCGAGCCGTTCGAGCCGGTCGGCCTGCTCCTCGACCTGGAGGAAATAGTTGATCGCATAATAGAGCGCCGACCAGGCGCCGAGCAGCGTCAGATCGTAGAAATAGATCCCCACGAACAGCCGCACGAAATCGGTCTCGCCGCTGGGCCGCGCCAGATCGAGCACCCAGCTGTCGATGAAGGCGTGGATGCCCACCGCCAGCGCCAGCGCCAGCGCCGTCGAGCTCCAGGTCACCAGCGGGCGGCGGTTGATCAGCTGGCGATAGATCACCGAGAGGATGAGGCTCAGCGAGAAGCCGGTCACCGCCTGGATCAGCAGGATCACGACGAAGTCGAGCGCCTGCTCATTGGCGAAGGCCGAGATCGCGCGCAGCAGGAACGCGCCGCCCCACCCGCCCAGCTGCAGGTACCAGAAGGCCCGGTTCTTGTTGGCGAAGAAGGGCGTGGGTTGGATGGGCAGAACCGCCATTGTGCTCGGGCCTTAGCCCATTTGCGGCTGGCTAGGCCAGTCGCTACGCTATAGGCTCGACGCGGGGATCTGGAGAGAGATGCGATGGATGTAACCGAACAGACGCTTCACGGCATGACCGAGCGCGCGAAATTCCGCGAGATGAAGCAGGGTACGAAGGAAGACTGGGCGATCATCGGCGGCGAATACCGCGCCTTTGCCAAGGGTCTGCCCGAACGCGTGCTCGAGCATCTCAAGCTGCTCGATGGCGATTTCGGCGGCTTTCCGGTGTGCCGGCTCGAGCATTCGCTGCAAACCGCGACCAGAGCCCATCGCGACGGCCGCGGCGAGCCCTATGTGGTGATGGCCTTGCTCCACGACATGGGCGACACGCTGGGGAGCTACAACCACCCCGAGGTCGCCGCCGCGATCCTCAAGCCCTTCGTCAGCGAGGAGCTGCACTGGATCTGCCAGAACCACGGTGCCTTCCAGGGCTATTACTATTTCCACCATCTGGGGATGGACCGCAACGCGCGCGACGCCTTCGTGGAACACCCGCATTACGAGGCCTGCCGCGAGTTCTGCGAGAAATACGACCAGGCCGCGTTCGACCCCGACTATCACAGCGAGCCGCTGGAATTCTTCGAGCCGATGGTGCGCCGGGTGATGGCGAAGCCGCTGGCGAGCCAATATGCCAAGGCGCTCGACGAGGAAGCCGCCTAGTCGGAGGCTTCCGCCGTGGCCTGAGCGACGAAATGGCGCGACCAGTCGGCCATGCCTTCCGCCGCCATCAGCCGCTCGACCTGCGCGATCTCGGCCGCGATGAATTCGACCCGCTCGTCCCAGCCGTCATGCGTGCGCTTGCGCAGCAGCCCGCCGCCGTGGCGCGGCCCCCAGCGGCTCATGAAGCGCGCGGCACCGTGCGGATCGTAGCCGGCGTTGGCGAGCAGCCAGGGCATCAGCCGGTCGGCATCGCGCTCGGTCAGCCGCACCAACCCGCGCGGGCGCCCGAGCGGCTCGAGCAGCGCGCGGTGGCGCAGCAGATTGTGCGCCAGTTCATGCGCGACCGCGGCGGCGAATTCGTCTTCGCGATAGGCGAAACCGGGAAAGTCGCGCCCCAGCAGCACGCGCGATCCGTCGGCCACCGCGCCCGCGCCGCCGGCGAGCACCTCGAAGCGGCTGGCGCAGGCGGGAATTCCGACCAGCGATGATGCTCTCGAAGCCGCGCCCTGCGGGCTCCATTCGAGCGCGACCGGGCCCCCGGCCAGGCCGGCATCGAGCGCATCCTTGATATCCACCAGCCGTTGCCAGGCGGGATCCGACGGCGGGAAGGCCTCCTCCAGCCTCCGGCCGCCGAGCGAAAGCAGCGTGTCGTTCGCGGCGAGACCGGCGAGCGCCGCGGGCGAGCCCGGCGCCACCGCCAGCACCCCGATATCGCCGCTCAGCCCGAATTCGCCGCGGACCTCTGCAGGCCGGTCGTAGGCAGCGGCGTCGTGAAGCAGCAGCCCGCTTGCGGAGATGCTACCGTCGCAGAACGGCGCATTGGCGGTGACCAGCCGCCAGCCGACGGCGAAGAGCCGCGCATCGCGCGCCTGCAGGTCGGACAGTTCGCTGGGCGGGGGAGCGGGCTCGGCGGCGGGGGCAGGGAGCTGGATGGCTTGCGCCGCCAGCGGCGTGGCGTCCGCCAGGGCCAGCGCGGCCAGGCCGGCCAGACCTGCGCGCGCGATCACGCCGGTTCGTCGGCGGCGACGGCCTCGGCCAGCGCCTCGTAACCCACCGCGCCCTGGAAGATCTGCTCGCCGCTCACCCAGCTCGGGGTGCCGGTGAAGCCGAGCTGCTGCGCCAGCCCCATATTCTGCGCCAGCTCGCGGGTGACCGCCTCGCTCGCGGCGTAGGACCGCGCCGCCGCCAGATCGAGACCGGCCTGCTGCGCCGCCGCCTCGACCGTCTCGGGCGAGGGCGGGCCGAGTTCGAACATCGCGGTGTAGAATTGCGGATATCTGCCCTGCTTGGCCGCCGCCAGCGCCATCCGCGCGGCGCCTTCGCTGCCATCGAAGATCGGCCATTCGCGCACCACCACGCGCAGGTCCGGATCCGCGGCGATCAGCTTCTGGACGTCGGCCTCGGCGGCGCGGCAATAGGTGCAGCCGTAATCGGTGAATTTGACCAGCGTCCGGCTGCCCTGCGGATTGCCCAGCACCGCGCCGGGGAAGGGGCTATCGACCGCGTCGGCGACTTCGGCCAGCCTGCCCTCGCTCTCGCGCTGCTGCAGCGCGGCCGCCATTTCGGGCAGCACTTCGGGGTTGGCGACCAGATAGTCGCGGGTCTGCCCATTGCCCAGGCCGCTCAGCGACCAGATCGCCGCGCCGGCAAAGCCGCAGACCAGCGCCAGCAGCGCGGTGAAAAGATGCGTTTTCATATGTCCTGCCCCCGCTGCGTCAGCGTCTTCCGCCGTCGCGATCGGTCTGTTGCTCGATCAGCGCGCGCGCCTGCATGCCGATATCCTGCGCGCGCAGCCAGTCGGGCGTGCCCTGGGGGAGCCCCGCCTCGGCGGCCTGCGCGCTGCGCAGCGCCATGGCGTATTCGCGGTTCATCACCTGCTGTTCGGCGCTGGCGAGCCGCGCGCGGGGCATGTCGCCGCGCGCGGCATAGACCACGCCCAGCTGGTACCAGGCGAAGGGATTGTAGCGATCGCGCGCCACCGCGGCGCGCAGCACCTCCTCGGCCTCGGCGTAATTGTCCTTGTCCTCGGTCGCGATCAACGCGTGGCCGAACAGCGTGGCGATCAGCGGTTCGGACCGGGTCAGCTCGGTGGCGCGGCGCAGCGACACCAGCGCCTCCTCGGCGCGCCCCGATTCGAGCAGCACCTGGCCGCGCAATTCGAGGAAATAGGGGTCCTCGGGATCCTGCGCGATCAGCGCCGCGGTCTCGTCCAGCGCCTGCTCGACCTGCGCGCCCTTGTGATAGGCATAGGCGCGGGCGTAGCGCGCGGGCACGCTGGTGTCGCCGGCGGGGAAGCTGTTGAGCGTGCGCCGGGGTTCTTCGAGATAGCCCGACAGCTTGGCCTTGATCCGCTGGAAGCGCCGTTCGAGCCGGACATCCTCGGGCTTCTCCCAGGCGGGATCGCGCTGATAGGTGTCGCGCAGCCGCGCGATCCGGTCGCCCGAAAGCGGGTGGGTGCGGGTGAAGGCAGCCTCGTCGCTCTGGCTGTAGCCATAGCGGAATTCCTGGTTCTGCAGCTTCTTGAAGAAGGCGATCGAGCCGCGCCCGGAAATCCCCGCGTCGGAAAGATATTGCGCGCCCGCGGCATCGGCGGAGGATTCCTCGCCGCGGTTGTAGGCCAGCAGCTTGCCCATCGCGGCGCGCTGGCCCGCCATCATCACCCCCATCGCGGCGTCGCCGGCCCCTGCGAGCGCGGCGCCCAGACCCGCGATCAGCGAGAGGATCGAGATCCGGCTCGCCGCCGCCATCCCCTCGCCCTGGCGGATGATGTGACCGCCGGTGATATGGCCCAGCTCGTGCGCGACCACGCCCTGCACCTCGTTGGCGGTGCCGGCGGCATCGATCAGGCCGCTGTGCAGATAGACCACCTGCCCCGCCGAGACGAAGGCGTTGATCGAGGGGTCGTTGATGAGGACGATATCGACATTGCCGGGCTCCAGACCCGAGGCCTCGACCAGCGGCGCCGCGAGCTCGTCGAGGAAATCCTCGGTCTCGGCGTCGCGCAGGATCGATTGCGCCGCGACCGGCTGGACCCCGAGGGCCAGCAGCGCGCAGAAGGCGAAGACATGGGCGAGGATGCGCATCGCCACCCTGCTAGCGGTTTTCGCCCTGAACCGGAACTGAAGCCTGCTCGCGGCGCGCGAGGAACCCGAGGATGTCGTCGCGCACCCCGGGCTGGCGCCGCCAGGGGCTGGCGAGACGGATCAGCACGTCGCTGTGATCGAGGCCGTCGTAATAGCGCGCCTCGACCGGGACCCCCGACTCCGCCAGCGCCTGCGCCAGCGCGCGCGTGTTGCGCGGCTTGACCGTGGTGTCCTCGGTCCCGGTCAGCAGCAGCATCGGCGGCGCATCGGGCCGGATATGGTTGATCGGCTGGGTCGCC
This sequence comes from Alphaproteobacteria bacterium, assembly GCA_018828205.1. Lineage (GTDB taxonomy): Bacteria > Pseudomonadota > Alphaproteobacteria > Sphingomonadales > Sphingomonadaceae > Qipengyuania. The sequence continues at coordinate 1,674 of JAHJWA010000274.1, read as the reverse complement.
GCGGGATCGGGCGCATGGCCGAAGGCGGCGCGGGTCGAATCCTTGTCGAAGGGGAAGAAGTCATAGGGCCCGGCCATGCCCACCACCCCGCGGATCGCCGAAGCGGGCACGCCCTCCGCGGCGAGCCAGCGGGGCTCGAGCGCGACCTGAACGACGTTGAAGGCGCCCGCCGAATGGCCCGCGAGATAGATCCGCTCGGGATCGCCGCCAAAGCGCGCGGCGTTCTCGCGCAGCCAGCTCACCGCGCGCGCGCTGTCCTCGAGCATGGCCGGATAGCGGCCCGCTTCGCCCAGCCGGTAGCCCGCCAGCGCCACCATGAACCCCTCGGGCGCGAGCGAGCGGGCGACGAAGCCGTAATCCTTGGGATCGCCCCAGTCCCAGCTGCCGCCATGGATGAACAGCAGCACGGGGGCGGGCGCGGCGGTCCGGCGCGCGCGATGGAGCGACAGCGTATGGGTCGGCGCCTCGCCCAGCCGGACCTGCGCCACGCGCGTCACAGCGCGGTTTCCGCCGGTTGCGCGGTCGACCGTGTCGAGCACGGCGACGCTGTTGACCTGCAGCGCGATCCACAAGCCGATACCGCCCAGCGCCAGCAGACCCGCGATCGCGCCCAGCCCCCAGGCCATCCTCCGGCTCATGCCCCCGCGCTATCGGCGGGCGGGGGTGCGGTGGCGGGCTTCTCGACCGCCTCGACGATCCGTTCGGCCTCGCCGTCATGCGCCAGCCCGATCGCGCGCAGGAACTGCTTCCCGCTGGTATAGCTGTCACCCAGCCACAGCGGCACGTTCGCGCCCTCGATCGTCGCTTGCGCGATGACTTCCTCGGGGCTGAGCGGTTCGCCCGCGCGGCGGATGAAGACCGCGCGGACCCGCCCCGGATGGGTCGCGACCACTTCGGAAAAGGCCACCAGATCGCCCTGCGAATCGTCGCCGATCAGCGCGAATTGCAGCGACTCGAAGGTCTCGACGATATCCGCGATCGCCGCGATCTTGTGCGCGCCGTGGCTGCCGCTGCCAAAGGTCTCGCGGTTGAGCCCCCAGTCGCGCAGCATCAGCGGCCCCAGCGGCAGGCCGCGGCTCTTCTGGAAGGCAACCAGATAGGAGAACAGGTTCCACGGGCTCGAGGAGACGTAGAAGAAGGGATGGTGCGTCGAGGCCAGCCGGTCGCCGGTGTGCGCTTCCCCGGTCTTGAGCACCGCGCCGCCGCCCAGCGCGTTGTAGAAGACATCGGCGCCCGGGACGAGCAGCCGGTCGTCGGGCAGTTCCATCACCACCCGGCGCCAGTTGCGCGCGATCTTGCGGAAGCTGCCGGTGATCCCGGTCTCGATGATGGTGTCGTCGATATCCGAGATCACGCCCAGCGCCGCGTCGCGCCCGGGGGCGAGGACATGCCCCTCGACGCATTGCTCGCCGTCGCGATTGTCCCAGCGAAAGGCGACCACTTCCCACTCGCTGTGCGGCGCGGGTTCCCATTCGGGCTCGAGCGCGATGTCGAAATGGACGAAGCCCTCGTGGTCGGTCACGCCCCGGTGGTAGAAGCGGCGCCCGTCGCGGTGCTGGATCTCCAGCTCCACCGGCAGATCCGGGACCTCGTGCGAGGCGAATTGCGACAGCATCGTGCGGATCGCGCGCAATCGCCCGCTCTTGTCGAAACCGGGACGCGGCGCGCGCAGCG
>JAHJWA010000273.1 GCA_018828205.1 Alphaproteobacteria bacterium | reverse complement strand
CGTCATGCGCCAGCGCGGCATCGACATTGGCTTTGAGCGCCACCGGTCTGCCGCCGCGCATTCCGCCATCGGCGGTGACGACGAAGCGGCTGTCGCAATCGACGATCCGCCCCGCCAGCGCCTCGGGCGAGAAGCCGCCGAACACCACCGAATGCACCGCGCCTATCCGGGCGCAGGCGAGCATGGCGGTGACGCCCTCGACGATCATCGGCATGTAGAGCGTGACGCGGTCGCCCCTGGCGACGCCCAGCGCTTTCAGCGCATTGGCCATCCGCACGACCTCGCCATGCAGCTCGCGATAGGTGAGGCTGCGGCTCTCGCCCTCGGGATCGTCGGGCTCGAAGATCAGTGCGGTGCGATCGCCCCTGTCCTTCAGGTGGCGGTCGACCGCGTTGTGGCACAGGTTGAGCGTGCCATCGGCGAACCATTCGATGGAGACCGGGTCGAAGGACCATTCGCCACCCTTTGTGGGCGGAGTGAACCAGTCGAGCCGCTCGGCCTGTTCGAGCCAGAAGGCATCGGGCTTCTCGAGCGAGCGACGGTAGAGCGCTTCATACTGCTTCGCGGTGCAATAGGTCGCGCTGCTTCCGCGCGGGGGCTCGACGAATTCGCTCATAATCACGCTCTCCTTGGCACCGAACATAGCGGCTCGCGCGCCTGGTGAAAGCCCTGTGAAGGTCCTGTGAAACCTGGGGCTGGAGGAGTTCAGGAGGAGGCGCCGCGCGCCAGTTCGATGATCCGCTGCATCAGCCGGCGGGTCTCGGCGAGTTCGACCTCGCCCAGCTTCCCCTCGACCACCGTCTCGAGCGCGCGTTCGAGCGACAGCGCTTCGTTGAGGATATCCTCGCTCTCGGCGGTCGGGCCGGAATCGGGCAGGTGGCGGGCGTAGCGTCCGGCGAGGAACAGCAGCGGCGCCACCGGCCGCGCTTCGAACTCGACCACTTCGCCGACCAGGATGATGTGATCGCCCCCTTCGTATTCGTGGCGCGTGCGGCATTCGAAGCGCGCGGCGAATTCGGGGAAGACCGGGGAGCCGAGATGGCCGCGCAGCCAGTCGACGCCATCGAACTTGTCCGCCCCCGATCGCGCGAAGCGATCGGAGAGCTCGCGCTGCGAGGCGGCAAGGACATGGACCGCGAAATGGCCGCTGCTCGAGAAGGCCTCGCGCGACAGCGAATTCTTGGCCAGCGACCACAGCACCAGCGGCGGATCGAGGCTCACCGAGTTGAAGCTGCTCGCGGTCACCCCCACCGGCTCGCCATCGCCTGCCAGCGTGGTGGCGATGGTGACGCCGGTCGCGAAGGAGCCCAGCGCATCGCGGAATTCGCGTTGCAGCTCGCTCACCTGACGGCTCGGGCGGGTTTGGTCGGCGCGGATGGCATGTCGGCTCGCGGTGCCGCTTCGCGGCGCGAAAGACAACCTTTTTGCATCGGCCAGCCGCGCGGTTGCGGGACGACGCGCATCATGCAATGCGAACGAGCAAACAGGAGAGAGATGATATGGTCGATACCGGTTCCGCCGGCCCGCTGACGGGTCTCAAGGTCGTCGAATTCACCGGGATCGGGCCCGGCCCGCATGTCGCGATGCTGCTCGCCGATATGGGCGCCGAGGTGGTGCGGATCGAGCGTGCGGGAACGCAGACGCTCAACCCGGTGGTCGAGCGCGGCCGCCACCGGGTCGCGGTCGATCTCAAGACCGAGGAGGGCAAGAACTTCTGCCGCGAGGCGTTGCGCCACGCCGATGTGCTGGTCGAGGGCTATCGTCCCGGGGTGATGGAGCGGCTGGGGCTGGGCCCCGCGGCGCTGCTGAAGGACAATCCGCGGCTGATCTTCGCGCGGATGACCGGTTGGGGGCAGGAAGGTCCGCTCGCCAAGGCGGCGGGGCACGACATCAATTACATCGCCATCACCGGCGCGTTGGCCGCGGTCGGCCGCGCGGGCGAGACCGCCACCCCGCCGCAGAACCTGGTCGGCGATTTCGGCGGCGGTTCGCTCTATTGCGCGCTCGGCATCCTCGCCGCGCTCTATGAACGCGAGCGCTCGGGGCAGGGCCAGGTGGTCGATGCCGCGATCGTCGATGGCGCGACCAGCCTGATGAGCTTCTTCTTCGGCGCACGCCATGCACCGCACCTCAGCACCGAGCGCGGCAAGGGGATGCTGGGCGGGGCGGCGCATTTCTACCGCTGCTACGAATGCGCGGATGGGCGCGAGATCAGCGTCGGCGCGATCGAGCCGCAATTCTACGCCGAACTGCTCGACAGGGCCGAGGCGCCCGAAGAATTGCGCAGCGGCCAGATGAACCCCGCCAATTGGGACGATTACACCCAGCGGCTCGCGGCGCTGTTCAAGACCAGAACCGCCGCCGACTGGACCGAATTGCTCGAAGGCAGCGACGCCTGCTTCGCGCCGGTGCTCCCGGTCGACGAGGCACGCGAGCACCCGCATCTGCAGGCGCGCGGTTCCTATGTGGAGCGCGACGGCGTGTGGCACACCGCGCCCGCGCCGCGCTTCGAGCGGACGCCCGGCACCATTCGCGACAGCGCCGAGGACGGCGCCGAGGTGGTGGCGCGCTGGGGGCAGGGCAGCTAGGGCTGCCGGTGAGGAGTATTACCATGCGCGATTGCACCCAATTCTACATCGACGGCCAATGGGTCGACCCGGTCCAGGCCGACACCCGCGAGGTCGAGAACCCCGCCACCGAACGGGCGATCGGCCATATCTCCTTCGGCAGCGCCGCCGATGTCGACAAGGCTGTCACCGCCGCGCGGCGCGCCTTCGAGGAGTGGCAGTTCTCCAGCCGGGAGACCCGGCTCGAACTGCTGCGCGCGATTCTGGCCGAAATCGGAAAGCGCCGCGAGGATCTCGCCACTGCGATCAGCGACGAGATGGGCGCGCCGATGTCGCTCGCGGGCGGACCGCATGTCGGGCTGCTCGGCGGTCATTGCCAGGCGGCGATCGAGGTGCTCGAGAGTTTTGAGTTCGAGCGCCAGGACGGCGCGACGCTGCATCTCTACGAGCCGATCGGCGTGGTCGGGATGATCACCCCGTGGAACTGGCCGCTCAACCAGATCGCCTGCAAGGTCTTCCCGGCGCTGGCGACCGGTTGCACGATGATCCTCAAGCCTTCGGAAATCGCGCCCTTCAACGCCGTCATCTTCGCCGAGATCATGCATGCCGCCGGCGTGCCCGCGGGGGTGTTCAACCTCGTCAACGGCGACGGACCCGGGGTCGGGGAGGCGATCAGCGGCCACCCGGACATCGACATGGTGAGCTTCACCGGTTCGACCCGCGCCGGCGTCGCCATCGCCGCCAATGCCGCGCCCACCGTCAAGCGCGTGGCGCAGGAACTGGGCGGCAAGAGCCCCAACATCGTGCTCGACGATTCGCTTTTCGCGCAGTCGGTTGCGCGCGGCACCACCTCGATGATGGGCAATTCGGGCCAGACCTGCACCGCGCCCAGCCGGATGCTGGTCCCCCAGCGGCGGATGGAGGAAGCCAAGGTCGCGGCCAGGGAAGCGGCGGAGAAGGTCGTGCCCGGCGATCCCAAGGGCAATGCCACCATCGGACCGGTGGTTTCCAAGGCGCAATGGGATAAAATTCAAGGGCTTATCGAGCAGGGCATGGCCGAAGGCGCGACGCTGGTCGCGGGCGGTCCGGGCAAGCCCGAGGGGCTGGAAACCGGGCACTACGTCCGTCCCACCGTGTTTGCGGATGTCACCAACGACATGGCGATCGCGCGCGAGGAAATCTTCGGCCCGGTGCTGACCATCATCGGCTATGAGGATTACGAGGACGCGGTACGGATCGCCAACGACACCGAATACGGCCTCGCCAGCCACATCACCGGCGAGGATGTCGAGACCGCCAAGAGGCTCGCGCGGCGGATCCGCGCCGGGCGGGTGGCGATCAACGGCGGCTACGACATGCATGCCGCCTTCGGGGGCTACAAGAAGAGCGGCAATGGCCGCGAATGGGGCCGGTTCGGGTTCCACGACTTCCTCGAGGTGAAGGCCGTGATGGGGGCGGGTTCCTGATGGCCGGCAGGTTTTTCGACCAATGGACCGTGGGCGATTCTATCGAACACGAGATTCGACGCACCGTGACCGAGACCGACAATCTGCTGTTCTCGACCATGACCCACAATCCCCAGCCGCTGCATCTCGATGTCGAGGCGGCGAAGGAAAGCGGGTTCGGGCAGATCCTCGTCAATTCGACCTTCACCTTCGCGCTGCTGGTCGGGCTTTCGGTCGGCGACACCACGCTGGGCACGCTGGTGGCCAATCTGGGCTTCGACAAGGTGGTGACCCCCAACCCGGTGTTCATCGGCGACACGCTGCGCGCGCGCAGCGAGGTGATCGGTCTGCGCGCAAGCAAGTCGCGCCCCGGGCAGGGGATCGTCACCTTCCGCCACGAGGCGCTCAACCAGCGCAGCGAGGTGGTGTGCAGCTGCGAGCGTTCGGCGCTGCTCAGATCATCGGGCTGAGCGCCGCTTCGACATCGCCTTGGCAACGAATGCCGTTTCGGGTCGTTGTCGGAGCGGAGGCAACGGATGACGCACGACCCCAACAACGCGAGCGAGACCGTCGAGGCGCTCGAACATCTCGCCGAGGAGAATGATCGCGTCCGCATCGGCGATGTGCTCGACGAATTCGGCAAGCGCAGCTACGGCCCGTTCCTGCTGGTGCCCGCGCTGATCGAGCTGACCCCG
>JAHJWA010000039.1 GCA_018828205.1 Alphaproteobacteria bacterium | reverse complement strand
TTCATGCACCCGATCAAGGCGCCCAGCGCGATCCGCGAGGCCTACCGGCTCCACGGGGTGAAGACCTTCAGCCTCGACAGCGTCGAGGAACTCGACAAGATCGTCGCCGCCTGCACCGACGATGCCGGGGAAGGGGCCACCGATCTGCGGCTGTGCGTCCGGCTGCGCGTGTCCTCCGAATTCTCCGAATTGAGTCTCGCCAGCAAGTTCGGCTGCGACCTCACCGAGGGGCCGCTGCTGCTCCAGCAGGCGCGTCAGCACGCGGACTGGCTCGGCGTCTGCTTCCACGTCGGCAGCCAGGCGATGAGCCCGTTCGCCTATGTCCAGGCGCTCGACCGCACCCGCGCGGCGATCGCCGAGGCATCGGTGGTGATCGACATGATCGACGTCGGCGGGGGCTTCCCCAGCGTCTATCCCGGGCTCGAGCCGCCGCCGCTGGAAGACTATTTCACCATCATCCATCAGCATTTCTACGCGCTGCCGATCGCCTACAACGCCGAGCTGTGGTGCGAGCCGGGCCGCGCGCTGTGCGCGGAATATTCCTCGCTGGTGGTCAAGGTCGAGAAGCGCCGCGGCGAGGAGCTCTACATCAACGACGGCGCCTATGGCGCTTTGTTCGATGCCGCGCATGTCGACTGGAAATTCCCGGTCCGCGCGCTGGAGGACGACCTCATCAAGCCCGACGCCGAATTCGCCTTCTACGGGCCGACCTGCGACGATGCCGACTATATGCCCGGCCCCTTCGCATTGCCCGAGGACATCCAGGCGGGCGATTATATCGAGATCGGGATGCTGGGTGCCTATGGCGCGGCGATGAAGACCGATTTCAACGGCTTCGGCGCGACCCAGAGCCTGATCGTCGAGGACGAGCCGATGGCCAGCCTCTACGACGGCAGCCGCGCGCGCAAGGTCAGCGACAATGTGGTGAGCCTGCGGTGATCCAGGCCGCGCGCGCCGGGTTCGGCGCAGCGCGGCTTTGCCAACGACAAAGGACCAGACCCGTGATGGCGGGCCTGGTCCTTTTGCTGTGCCTTGACGGCTGAGCCGCCCGGTGCCTTTCAGCGGGTCGGCGCGGTGCCGGTGCGGACGCCGATCGGGCGGCCGCGCTCGCCGACGCGCTGGCCGACCGTGACGCGCTCGCCGGTGACGGGTGCCACCCGCTCGTCGGCGACATGGCCCTCGGCCACGCCGCTCTCGGCGTAGCGATGGGCTTCCTCGCCGTAGACCACGCAATTGTCATGGATATCGAGCGGTCCGACCGGAGCGATGCGGCCATCGTCGAGACGCACCGCCATCACGCGTTCGTCGTCGCGATCGACCAGAAGGTCTTCGATGATTCCCCAGCGATGCCCTTCGGGGCTGACCATGGGACGGCCGCGAATGTCCTGCGAATCGTCCTCGAGCTGCCAGTCGCCCAGCGCTTCGAGGTTCTCGTATCGTTTGTCGTGACGCATGGTATTTCTCCTGAATTGATAATCGAATCGTCGCGCGAGATTTATTCGCTGTCGCCAAATTCTAGGCGAACGCGGCGATTGAGGGGTTCCCGCTGCTCGGTGTCGACCAGCGCGGGCGATTCGCCCTCGGCTTCCACTTCGACCTGATCGGCGGTCATGCCCTGGCCCACCAGATACTGACGCACCTGCTCGGCGCGCTGCTCGGAAAGTTCCTGATTGTAAGGCCTGGCACCGGTCCGATCGGCAAAGCCGGCCAGAACGATACCGTCCTCGCGGGCGTTTGGCTGAGCCTCGATCGCCGCGTCGAGCACGGCCTGTGCGCCGCTGGTGAGTTCGGCGGAATCGAGCATGAAGAACATGCGCGGTGTGGCGTCCGGATTGGCGCGAATACGCTCGAGCGAGCGCTGGTTGGCCTCTTCGACGCTTTCGGCGGTCATCAGACCGCCTGCCGTCGCGGCGGCGGTTGTTCCGGCATTGTCGTCGATGACGGCCACGTCGTCCTGCGTCGTCACCGCATCGACGTCATCATCGTCGCCGCTCATAAGCGCCCAGATCAGCGCAGCAAGCACCAGCAGCCCGATCAATATCCAGAGCCAGGCCAGGCTGGATTTCTTTTCTACGGGGATTTCGGCCATGTTTCTGTCTCCATCGGTTGCGAAAGGGGCTTCGTGACCAATGAACGGAAGATGACCGGCCGTGTTCCGAGAGATTCGGATATTATCTCTGTTCAACCAAATCCGCCGAATACGGATATTAAAAATAACAAATGTTATTCATAATTGTTTGGTTGCATTGTAATGCGCATTCGATTTGTCGGCGTCGTTGGTCCGATCACTCGAACCCCACGAACCGCGCCGCTTCCTCCAGCGGCTTGCGGGTGCTCACCACCGCGTTGGCGGGGAAGTCCTCGTCGGGCCAGCCCATCGCCACTGCCTTCAGGATCACCTGATCGTCGGGGATGCCGGCGTGTTCGCGCACCACCGGGCTCTGCATGATGCCCTGCGAGTTGATCACGCAGCCCAGGCCGCGCGACCATGCGGCGTTGACGAGGCAGGTGGTCACCGCGCCGCAATCGAAGGCGGTGTCGTCGCTTTCGGAGAGTTCGCGGTCGTAGGTCACGATCACGCAGACGGGCGCATCGAACTGGCGGAAGCCGCGCAGCACCCAGTCCTGGCGCGCATCCTTGTCGTCGCGTTCGATTCCCATGGCGCCGAACAGCTGCTTGGCGACGCCGATCTGGCGATCGCGGTGAACGCCTGCGAAGGGCTGTCCGCGGCGGAACTCGCGGCTGTCCGGCTCGCCCGCGAGAATGCGCTCGGTGTTGCCCTTGCGGATGCGCTCGAGCGGTTCGCCGGTGATGACGTGCAAATGCCACGGCTGCGTGTTCATCGAGGAGGGCGAGCGCGTGGCGAGGGTAAGGATCTCCTCGATCAGTTCGCGCGCAACCGGCTTGTCGAGATAGCCGCGCGTCGAGCGGCGACCGCTCACGATTTCGGCATAGGTCTGTTCGGGTGTCCCGCTCATGCTCTCTCCTGCTTTGTGCAGGCGTGTTAGCGCAGCGGCGGGTTTGCGCAAATCCCTTGCGGGTCGGGCAGCGCGGGTTAGGCGGCCTCGGCGAGATCCATGTCCAGCCGCGACCAGATCTCGACCAGTGCGTCGCCGAGATCATGCATCATCTCGACCGTATGCGCCGGGCCGGGGGTGAAGCGCAGCCGCTCGGTCCCGCGCGGCACGGTGGGGAAGTTGATCGGCTGCACATAGACGCCGTATTCGGCGAGCAGAATGTCGCTGATCTTCTTGGCGCGCACCGGATCGCCCACCATCAGCGGCACGATATGCGTGGTCGAGGGCAGCACGGGCAGCCCGCGTTCGCGCAGGATCGCCTTGAGCATCGCGGCATTGGCCTGCTGCGCGTCGCGTTCCTCGCTCGAACCCTTGAGATGCTTCACCGCCGCCAGCACGCCGGCGACCAGCACCGGGCTGAGCGAGGTCGTAAAGATGAAGCCGGGGGCATAGGAGCGGATGCAGTCGATGATCCGGTTGTCGGCCGCGATATAGCCGCCCATCACCCCGAAGGCCTTGCCCAGCGTGCCCTCGACGATGTCGATGCGGTGGACGGCCTCGTCGCGCTCGGTGATGCCGCCGCCGCGCGCGCCATACATGCCGACAGCGTGGACTTCGTCGATATAGGTCAGCGCGTTGTACTTGTCGGCCAGATCGCAGATCGCGTGGACCGGGGCGACGTCGCCATCCATCGAATAGACGCTCTCGAAGGCGATCAGCTTGGGGGTCGCCTCGTCCTCGGCGGCGAGCAGTTCCTCGAGATGTTCGAGGTCGTTGTGGCGGAACACCCGCTTCTCGCAGCCCGAATTGCGGATGCCGGCGATCATGCTGGCGTGGTTGAGCTCGTCGGAGAAGATCACGCAGCCCGGCAGCAGCTTGGCCAGCGTCGACAGCGTCGCGTCGTTGGAGACATAGCCGCTGGTGAACAGCAGCGCGCCTTCCTTGTCGTGCAGATCGGCGAGCTCGCGCTCGAGCTCGATGTGGAAATGGGTGTTGCCGCCGATGTTGCGCGTACCGCCCGAACCGGCGCCGACATCATGCAGCGCGGCTTCCATCGCCTCGATCACCTTGGGGTGCTGGCCCATGGCGAGATAGTCGTTGGAGCACCACACGGTGATCGGCTTGGGGCCGTTGTGGCCGTGGAAGCAGCGCGCGTTGGGGTAGGCGCCCTTGTTGCGCATGATGTCGATGAACACGCGATAGCGGCCCTCGGCGTGAAGCCGGTCGATCGCCTGGTCGAATACCTGTCCGTAGTTCACGCGTCACCGCTTGTCGCGCCGCCGCAGGCGGCCATCTGGAGCGCCGATTTAGGGAGAAAGCAGGCGATTTGCCACCGCGATCTTTGCGAATGACTCGCAAAGTTTCAGAAGCGCTCGAGCCTGGTGATCTTTTGCGCCGCGAAGGCCGGGGCCAGCGCCTGGAAATCCGCCAGCTCGCCGGTGGTGACCGCGAAATCGGAGCGGCTGCGCGCGAAGCTCTGCCCCTGCGTCAGCGCGACGATCCGCCGCGCGATGCCCTCCGAACCGTCGAGCAGGGTGACCTCGCTTCCGAAGGCGGCGCGCAATTCCTCCTCGAGCAGCGGAAAATGGGTGCAGGCGAGCACCACGGTGTCGATCGCCTCGCCGCCCTGCTGGAGCACCAGCCCCTTGGCCTCGCGCGCCACTGCATCGAGCGAAATGGTCGCGCCCCGCAGCTTCGCCTCGGCGAGCGCGACCAGCCCGTTGGCGCCGTGGCGCAGCAGGGTTTTGCCGGTAGCGAACTCGCGCTCGAGCTCGTCGACATAGGCCTGGCGCATCGTCGCCTCGGTGCCGAGCAGGCCGAAGGTGCCGGACTTCGTAAGCGCGGCCGCGGGCTTGATCGCGGGCACGGTGCCGACGATCGGGGTCTCGAGCACATCGCGCACCATGCCGAGCGCGATCGTGCTGGCGGTGTTGCAGGCCAGGCAGATCAGCCGCGGCTGATAGCGTTCGGCCATCCGCCCGAGCAGGCCGGCAACCCGCGCGGCGACCTCGGCCTCGCTCTTGGCGCCGTAGGGCAGGCCGGCCATGTCGGCGGCGTAGATCACCGGGGCCTCGGGCAGCAGGCGGCGCAATTGCGCCAGCACGGTCAGCCCGCCGACGCCGGAATCGAACACCAATATCGGCGTATGCGGCTGGGGTTTGTCCAATTCCGTTTGTCCTGAGCTTGTCGAAAGGGCGCTGCTTCCGGTAGATGCGCTAGGGTAAAGGGCACGGCTTGGACAGGCCAGCCTGCATCAAATGTGGGGAATCGCGCAGATATGGGTACCGAGTTCACGATCGCCGCTCTTTGGGCCGCGCTGCTCGGCTACGGGCTGGGCTCGATCCCCTTCGGGCTGATCCTCGCCAAGCTGGCGGGCAAGGGCGATATCCGCCAGATCGGCAGCGGCAATATCGGCGCGACCAATGTGCTGCGCACCGGCAGCAAGGGGCTGGCGGCGGCGGTGCTGCTGCTCGATCTCGCCAAGGGCTTCTTCGCGGTGTTCCTTGCCTGGCGGCTGTTCGGCCAGCCCGAGGCGCTGCCGGAGGCGAGCTGGGGCCCGGTCCCGGTCGCGGCGCTGGCGGCGGTGCTCGGACATTGCTTCCCGGTCTGGCTGGGGTTCAAGGGCGGCAAGGGCGTCGCCACCAACGCCGGGGTCTGTTTCGCGCTCGCCTGGCCGATCGGGCTGACCTACGCGCTGGTGTGGCTGGGGGTGCTGGCGCTCTCGCGGATCAGCTCGCTGGCGGGCATGTGCGCGGTGATCGCCGCGGCGCTGGCGGCGGCGCTGTTGGGCTTTCCCGCCTTCGTCCCGGCCTTGGCGCTGATCGCGCTGCTGGTGATCTGGCTGCACCGCGCCAATCTCAAGCGCCTCGCCGCGGGGACCGAGCCGAAGCTGGGCGGCAGCAAGGGGTGACGCCCAAGCCCCAATCGTCATCCCGGCGAAAGCCGGGATCTGTCTCCACCGGGTCCTCCACCTGCAGGAGATCCCAGCTGTCGCTGGGATGACGCGGTGGCGGAGGCGCTCGACCAGGCCGAAGCCTTCGCCCGCATCCGCCTGCTGCGCTCGCCCAACATCGGCCCGGTGAGCTACGCCCAGTTGCTGATGCGCTTCGGCAGCGCGGTCGAGGCGCTGGAAGCGCTCCCCGAACTGGGCAGCCGCGGCGGCCGCGTCTACCGCGCCGCACCCGCCCAGAGCATCGAGCGCGAGATCGAGGCGGTGCGAAGCGCGGGCGCGAAATATCTGTTCCACGACCAGCCCGGCTATCCCGCGCTGCTCGCCCAGCTCGACAGCGCGCCGCCGATCCTGACCTGGCGCGGCGATCTCGCGCTGGCCTCGCAGCCCTGCGTCGC
>JAHJWA010000038.1 GCA_018828205.1 Alphaproteobacteria bacterium | reverse complement strand
TCAATCCCAGAGAAGTCGAGGATGTCGTCGCGCATCTGGTCGCAATGCTCGACGGCGGCGCGGACTACAGCTTCGACTGCACCGTCAACACGACCGTGATGCGCCAGGCGCTCGAATGCTGCCACAAGGGCTGGGGCACCAGCATCGTGATCGGCGTGGCCGAGGCGGGCAAGACCATCGAGACCCGGCCGTTCCAGCTCGTCACCGGACGCAACTGGCGCGGCAGCGCCTTTGGCGGCGCGCGCGGCCGCACCGACGTGTCCAAGATCGTCGACTGGTACATGGACGGCAAGATCCAGATCGATCCGATGATCACCCACGTCCTCAAGCTCGACGAGATCAACAGGGGCTTCGACCTGATGCATGCGGGCGAGAGCATCCGCAGCGTCGTGGTCTTCGACTGAGCCCGACGGTTACGCGACCACACGACCACAAAACAGGAGAGACCAGACCATGTTCAGCCACGTCATGCTCGGCGCCGACGATATCGACGCCTCGAAGAAATTCTACGACGCCTGCTTCGCCGCGCTCGGCGCCAAGGAAGGCCGGATGGATCCCAAGGGCCGCGTCCTCTACATGCACAATGGCGGGATTTTTCTGCTCTCCAAGCCGATCGACGGCGGCGCGGCCTGCGGCGCCAATGGCGGCACGATCGGCTTTGCGGTCGAGAGCGAGGAGCAGGGCGATGCCTGGCACGCCGCGGGCCTCGCCAATGGCGGCACCGCGATCGAGGATCCGCCCGGCATCCGCGAGAGCGAGATCGGCAATATGTATCTGGCCTATCTGCGCGATCCCGCGGGCAACAAGATCTGCGTCATGAAGCGCATGGGCCGATGACCCAGCGTAGCGACGATATGATGCTGGAAACGGTCTCCGAGGCCAAATCCTTCGGCGGGGTGCAGGGGGTCTATTCCCACGCCTCCGCCGAAACCGGCACCGAAATGACCTTCGCGGTCTATCTTCCCCCGCAGGCCGAGAGCCTTGCGGAGGGAGAGACGCTGCCCGTGCTCTATTATCTCTCGGGACTGACCTGCACCCACGCCAATGTCATGGAGAAGGGCGAATACCGCGCGGCCTGCGCCGAGCACGGCATAATCTTCGTCGCCCCCGACACCTCGCCGCGCGGTGAGGATGTGCCCGACGCCGATGGCGAATACGACTTCGGGCTGGGTGCGGGCTTCTACGTCGACGCCACCCAGGCGCCCTATGACGAACACTACCGGATGCGCGCCTATGTCGAGCGCGAACTGCCGGCGCTGGTCGAGGCGAATTTCCCGGTGGACCCGGCGCGCCAGTCGATCATGGGCCATTCGATGGGCGGCCACGGCGCGCTCACCGTGGGCCTGCGCACCCCCGACCGCTTCCGCTCGATCAGCGCCTTCAGCCCGATCGTCGCACCGAGCCAGGTGCCCTGGGGCGAGAAGGCCCTGTCCCGCTATCTTGGCGACGACCGCAAGGCCTGGCGCGAATATGATTCGGTCGCGCTGATCGAGGATGGCGCGCGCGCCCAGCACCTGCTGGTCGATCAGGGGATGGCCGACGATTTCCTCGTCGAGCAGCTCCAGACCCACCGGCTGGCCGAGGCCTGCAAATCGGCGGGGATGGAGGTCGATATCCGGCTGCAGGAGGGCTACGACCACTCCTATTTCTTCATCTCGACCTTCATGGCCGATCACATCCGCTGGCACGCCGAGCGGCTGAAGGCCTAGAAAGCGCCTATTCGAAGGCGCAGCGCGCGGCCGAGCCGGTCACCACCGCCATCGCCTCGGGGTCGTTCCATTCGCGGACGTGGGTGATCAACCGCCCGACGGTCAGCCGGCTGTCCCGGTCGCGCACCGCATCGGCGAAACGCGAAATCCGGCGGATCTGGGAGATCGAGAGTTCCTCGGCCCAGATGTCGGCCATGCAGGTGGCGATGCCGAGCGGTACTCCGGCCTCGGCAAGGCCTGCCTCGACCCGCTGCTCGGCCACGGTGGCGCAGGCGCTGGCCAGCGGAAGCAGCGCGCAGCAGGCGACAAGGGCTCGGGTCTGGGGGCGCATGGCAAGTTCCTTCATGGCTGACAGGTGGTCACCAACGCCGCGAAACCGCAATCGGTTCTCCGACATGGTGGGACGGGGCTTCGCACAGGTTCGCAACCCGCGACCATGCAAAGGCTCGAGGGTATCGCTGCTTACCATGAGAATAATGCCAAGCGCCTGCCAGCGCCATAACATTTCCCTTGCAATCGCCACCCCCGGGTTCATTCCCCTTTCCGAGTTCGAAACAGGGGGATGGAAATGTGAACACTTTGCTCAAACTGGCGGCGCCCGCCGCATTGCTCTTCGCTGCCGCGCCGGCCTATTCGGTCGGCATCCAGGACTTCGATCTGGTCAATGCGACCGGTTACACGATCTCGGAAGTCTATGTCGCCCCGTCCTCCAGCAACGACTGGGAAGAGGATGTGATGGGCCGCGACATCCTTGAGAACGGCGAGACGGTGAGCATCGAATTCGCCCCGCGACAGAAGGAATGCGATTACGACATCAAGGTCGTCTGGGACGATGGCGACGAAGCCTTCTGGAGAGGTTTCGACCTGTGCACCGTGTCCGAGGTGACGCTGCACTGGGACAATGGCCGGGCCTGGGCGGAATACGAATAGGGCGGCTGCGGGCTTGGGTGATATTCGCCCGAGGCCTTGCAGAATTGCGATGCTCGCCATGAGGCCGTATCGATCGATCTGAATTGATCAAACTGGAGCCAGCCGATGGCGAAACTGGTCTGGGCCCTGCCTTGTCTGATCCTCGCAGTCTCGCCGCTGGGTGCCGAACCTCCGGCGCAAACAGCTGTCAGTTCAACCGCAGAGGAGCCCTTGGCCGACGAGGCTGCTCAACTGCCCGGGCAGATTATCATCGTCGAAGGCGAGGCCGAACGCCGAAAGGCAGTAGTCGGCTCAAGAGTTCCGAGGCGACAGATCATTCAGGACGGACCGATCGCGTCCAGCACCGGGGTGGCAGGGCTCGTTCCTGGGTCGGGAATGGATCCCTTCGTCGGCAGGACGCGGACGCTGCGGACGAAGAGCTGCGCCAGCTCGGACGAATCCATCCGCAAACCCGTCGCCTGCCGGCTCGTCCGCGCCGACGAGGCGCTGGCGGACGGCGATTCCGAACTCAGCGCCGGCCTGCTGCGCACGATCTTCGCCGACGACAGCTCCAACACCCATGAGCGGCTGGCCGCAGCCCAGAGGCTCCACTCCATCGGCGACCAGCTCGGGGATGCCGCTCTGCGCGAACAGGCGCTGGTCCAGATGCTCGCAACCGGATTGCTGGCCAAGACCGACACGATTGCGGCCCATCGCAGCCTGGCCGCGATCGCGATCGCCAAAAGCGAACCCGAGCTCGCCATCGCCCGGCTTACCAGCCTGTTGCGCATCACTACCGGGAGAGCGCAGGACTGGGTCAATCTGGCGGTGCTGCAACGCGCCGCTGGCGACCCCGCAAGCCGCGCATCCATGCAGCGGGCGATCGAATTGCAGCGCGCCGCAGGCCGACCGGTCGCCCCCGGCTGGGAAAGCTTCGTCGATGATTGACGGCACGGCCGTAACTCAGCGCTTGCGGCCCAGATAGATCAGATTGAACGCCGGCTTGTCGCGATAGGGCGTCTCGAACTCGACCCGTTCGACGCGCACCTCGGTGAAGCACTCCCGCATCGCCTCGACAAACACAGGATCCTCGGCATCGGTGGACCACAGCGCGAAGATGCCCGCGGGCGCGAGCCGGCGGCTCAGCGCCTCGAGCGCTTCGGTACTGTAGAAATCGACCGTGGCCGGATCGATGAAATGGGTGGTCGAATGGTCGATGTCGATCAGGATCGCATCGTGGAGACGCTGCGGCTGGTCGGGGAAGAAGCCGCTCGGCGAGCGGGCGAGCGCGAAGAAATCGCCCTGCACCAGTTCGCAGCGAGGATCGCCGGAGACGGCTTCGCCCAGCGGCAGCAGATGCTCGCGGTGCCATTCGATCACTTCGGGGATGAGTTCGACCACCGCCAGCGCGCCGACCCGCGGATCGCGCAAGGCGGCCTCGGCGGTGTACCCCAGACCCAGCCCCCCGATCACCACATCGAGCTTCTCGCCATGCGCCAGCGGGAGGGCGAGGTCGGCCAGCGCGATTTCGCCTTCGACGAAGCGGCTCGACATCAGATAGCCGTCGTTGAGCTTGATCTCCCAGATATCCTCGCCCTGCGCGCTCAACCGGCGGCGACGCAGCGACAGCTCCCCGATCGGAGTCTGGCGAAAGGCGATTTCCTCGAACAGCAGCATGGGCGGGCGTTAGAAGAGAACCGTCGCCGCCGCCAGTTCCTTGCTGGCGAACGAAGGCCTCCGGATTGCCGATGCATCTTCCTCTGACTGGCGATCCCGCCTAAGGCATCGCCGCATGCTGGCCCGTTCTCTCCGTCTCGCCTTCTGGGGAGCCGCCGTTTTCGCCGCGGTGATGGCCTTGCTACCCCTTCCTCCGGACTTGCCGATTACGGTCGGGGACAAGACGCAGCACATGCTCGCGTTCTTCACATTGGCGGTGCTCGCGGCGGGCGCCTATCCGCGCGCGTCCTTGGGTCAAATCGGCATCGCCCTGTGCGTGTTCGGCGCGGCGATCGAACTCGCGCAACTGATCCCCATGCTTCACCGCACGGGCGACCTCATGGACTGGATTGCCGATATGGCTGCTGTGGCTGCGGCGCTGCTTCTGGCCGGCCTGTGGCGCAAGCGTTCGGTTGGAGCAGCCGAGGACTCGTAGGCCGCGCAGCCACTGGCTCAGCCCCGCGCGCTCACCTCGAACACTGCATACTCCGCCCGCCAGTTGGCGCCGCCCGGGCGCAGTTCGCGGGTGTCGGTGAAGAACCAGCGGCGCTCGATCGTCAGGCCCAGCTCCTGCGCCAATGCCTCGAAATCATGCACCGTCACATGGTGGATGTTCTGCGTCGCGTACCAGCTTACCGGGAGATGGCGGGTGACCGGCATCCGGCCATGGCGCAGCAGCGCCCAGCGCATCCGCCAATAGGCGAAATTGGGAAAGCTGACGAAGGCGCGGCGCCCGGCGCGGACCAGTTCGGACAGCATCAGATCGGGACGTTCGGCGGTCTGCAGCGTCTGGCTGAGCACGGCGTAGTCGAAGCCGTGGTCGGGATAATCGACCAGATCGCGATCGGCATCGCCCTGCACCACGCTGAGCCCGCGCGCAACGCAGGTCTCGACCAGCGCGCCGTCGATCTCGATCCCGCGGACGTCGCAGCCCTTGCCCAGCAGCGCCGCCATCAGCGCGCCGTCGCCGCAGCCGACGTCGAGCACGCGGGTGCCGGGTTCGATATGCGCCGCGATAACCGCAAGATCGGGGCGAAGGTCGGTGGAGGAAGCGGCGCTCATTCGAGAAACCCTTTCACCACCCGATCGAGCGCGGGGACGTCGAGCAGGAAGCTGTCGTGGCCGAAGGGCGCGGAGAGCTCGACGAAGCTGACCGGCGCGCCCGCGGCGTTGAGCGCGTGGACGACATGGCGGCTCTCGGCGGTGGGGTAGAGCCAGTCGCTGTCGAAGCTCACCAGGCAGAAGCGCGCCTGCGACCCCGCGAAAGCTTCGGCGAGCTTGCCGCCATGCTCCTCGGCGAGATCGAAATAGTCCATCGCGCGGGTGATGTAGAGATAGCTGTTCGCATCGAAGCGCTTGGTGAAGCCGCTCCCCTGGTAGCGCAGATAGCTCTCGACCTGGAAATCGGCGTCGAAGCCGAAGGTCTTCTCGGCGCGGTCCTGCAGCCGGCGGCCGAATTTCTCGGTCAGCCCGTCCTCGGAGAGATAGGTGATATGCGCCGCCATCCGCGCCACGGCGAGCCCGGCTCCCGGCTTGTCGTCGTGCGCATAATACCCGCCCTCGCGCCAGTTGGGGTCGGCCATGATTGCCTGCCGCCCGACCTCGTGGAAGGCGATGTTCTGCGCCGAATGCCGCGCGGTGGTGGCGATGGCGAGGACCCTTGCGGCGCGATCAGGCCAGTTGGCGGCGAGGCTCAGGGCCTGCATCCCGCCCATCGAGCCGCCGACCACCGCGTGCAGCCGCTCGATGCCCAGCGCGTCGAGCAGGCCGACCAGCCCGCGAACCATGTCGCGGATGGTGATCACGGGGAAGCGCATGGCATAGGGCGCGCCATCAGGGGCGAGGCTGGCCGGACCGGTCGAGCCCATGCAGCTGCCGATCACATTGGCGCAGACGACGTGGTAGCGATCGGTGTCGATCGGTCTGCCCGGCCCCACCATTCGCCCCCACCAGCCCGGCTTGCCCGTGACCGGATGCGCGCTGGCGACGAACTGGTCGCCGGTCAGCGCGTGGCACAGCAGGATGGCGTTGGAGCGATCGGGCGCGAGCGCGCCATAGGTCTCGTAGGCGACGGTGACATCCGTCAGCACGCCGCCGCCATCGAGAGCGAGCGGCGCCTGCAGGGTCGAGGAGCGATAGGTTTCGGTCACCAGCCTCCCTTATCGCCCGGAGTCGCGCTTGTCGAAGGCCGGGATATGCGTAAAGGCTCCCCGCCATGACGAGCGACACCGGACCCACCCCAAAACCCTGGATCGAAGCGATCCACGCCTATGTCCCCGGCCGCGCGACCGGCGCGGACGGGCGCGAACTGATCAAGCTTTCGGCCAATGAGAACCCGCTCGGCTGCAGCCCGGCGGCGGCCGAAGCGCTGGCCAGGGTGAGCACCGGGGCGCGCTACCCTGATCCCGATGCGCGTGAACTGCGTGCGGCCATCGGCGCGCTGCACGGCATCGATCCTGCGCGGATCGTCTGCGGTACCGGCTCGGACGAGCTGCTCAATCTCGCCGCGCAAGGCTATGCCGGTCCGGGCGACGAAGTGCTGTTCCCGCGCTACAGCTTCGCGGTCTACGATATCGCGGCACGGCGCTGCGGCGCGACGCCGGTCGAGGCACCCGACCGCGACTACGGCGCCGATGTCGACGCGCTGCTGGCTGCGGTGACACCGGCCACCCGCGTCGTCTTCGTCGCCAACCCCAACAACCCGACCGGCACCTGCCTGTCCGCCGCCGAGGTGGCCCGGCTGCACGCGGGCCTGCCGCGCGACGTGCTGTTCGTGCTCGATCAGGCCTATGGCGAGTATCTCGAAGCGGGCGAGGACGATGGCGGGCTGGCGTTGGCGGCGCGCCACGACAATGTGCTGGTGACCCGCACCTTTTCCAAGATCTACGGGCTGGCGGGCGAGCGGATCGGCTGGGCCACCGGAGCGCCGGGTCTGATCGCGACGCTCAACCGGATTCGCGGGCCGTTCAACGTCACCGTCAGCGGCCAGGTCGCGGCGCGCGCCGCGGTCGGCGACCAGGCCTTCGTCGAGCGCTCGCGCGCGCACAATGCCGCAGGGCTGGCGCGCTTCGCCAAGGCGGTCGAGGCATTGGGCAATCGCGGCCTGCGCGCGGTGCCGAGCAAGGCCAATTTTCTGCTGGTGCTGTTCGAGGGCGCGCTGAGCGCGGAGCGGGCCCTGTCGGCGCTGGCCGAAGCCGGCTACGCGGTGCGCCATTTGCCGGGGCAAGGCCTGCCTCAGGCGCTGCGGATCACCATCGGCAGCGACGAGGACATGGACAGCATAGCCGCGGTGCTGCGCCGCGAGGCCGAAGCCGCGGCCTAGGAATTGAGCGCGTTGATCGCTTCGAGCACGCGGGCTTCGACATCGGTGCGATCCAGACCCGGCGGGATCGGCTCACCGAAGCGGTAGGTGATCCGCCCCGGCAGCTTGAGCCCGCGATGATAGAGCGGACCGCTGTCGACCGCGACCGGGATCACCGTCAGGCCGAGCGCCTTGTAGAGCCCCGCGAACCCGGCCTGCAGCCGGCGCCGCTCGCCATGCGGCACGCGCGTGCCCTCGGGGAAGATCACCAGCGGACGGCCGCTCGCGGCCATCCGCCTGGCCTCGCGGATCATCGCGATCAATGCCCGCGCGCCCGCGCCGCGCGCCACCGGGATGAGCCCATAGGCGCGCCCCGCGCGGCCCCAGCCGACGATCTTGAACAGCTCTTCCTTGGCGAAGACCGCCGGCAGCGGAAACAGCTTCGGCGTGTCGATCGCCTCGAAGAAGCTCTCGTGCTTGACCGCGTAGAGCACCGGTTCGGTCGGCGGCTTGCCCTCGATCACCACCTCGCAGCCGAGCAGATGGGTCACGCACCAGCGGTGCCAGGCGCTCCAGGAATGGACCAGCCTGCGGAACAGTTCGCGGGTGAAGGGCAGCGCCAGCAGCGTGCCGCTCGTCACCACGATCGAGCCGAGGTAAAACGCCAAGTAGAAGGCGATGTTGCGCAGCAGCAGCATGGTCAGGCGGGCATGCCCTGCGAGACCGACGAGGCAAGCAGCTTGTTGTATTCGAGGAACAATTGCTGCAGGTCGGGGCTGGAAGGCACCGCGTCCTCGTAGATCACCACGCTCTCGGGGATCGCGCCGCGGATCTCGCCCGAGGCGCGCCGCATGTGCCAGTCGGTGGTGACCAGACGCAGGCTCTCGATGTCGTTCTCGGTCACCCATTGCGCGACCTCGCCGGCGTTGGAACGCGTGTCCACCGCCAGAAAGCCCAGCGTAACGCAGCAGTCCATCTCCCGCCCGGCAACCTCGAACTCGGTGGCGAATTCCTGCGGCTTGACCTCGGGATCGACGCCCGAGACGAACATCTGCCGTGCCTTGCCAGCGCGCACCACATCGAGCCCGCGCGCGATCCGGCCCGAGCCACCGGTGGGCACCACCACCGCATCGGTTTCGACATCGCCCAGCGGCTGCGGCAGCGTCACCGCAAAACCGACGAAGCCCAGTGCGTACAGGAGCAATAGAAAGGCAGCAAAGCGCAGGATCACAACATTTTCCTCAACGAGGCCAATACCGTCATCCGCGCGGTGAGCAAGGCGATTGCAATTGCACCGAAGGGGACAAGCGCCATCAGCAGCCAGTCGAAACCGCCCAGCCCGCCGCCCTGAACCAGCCCGGCGTCGAGCGCGGCGAATTGCGCGCCGAGCAGGGTGAGCGCGATCCAGCCCAGCACCAGCCCGACGCCCCCGCCCAGCGCGGCGTCGATCAGCACCGAGCGCTGGAATATCCGCGCGATCTGGCCATCGGTGCCGCCGAGCAGATGGACCACCTCGATGGTCGAGCGGTTGGCGTTGAGCGCGTTGCGCGCCGCGAGCCAGACCGCCGCGGCGCTGGTGAAGGCGAGCAGCGCGATCAGCCCGATGGCCAGCCAGCGCAGCGCGGCGATGGCGCTGAACACCGGGCCGAGCCAGTCGGACTGTGCATCGATCCGCGCATCGGGCGCGACCTCGGCGAGCGCGCTGCGCAGGCGGTCGAGCGTCGCCTCGCCGACCTCACCGTCGAGCCGGACGTCGATCAGCGCCGGCAGCGGCACCACCTCGCTGCGCACCCCGCCGCCGAGCCAGGGTTCGATCAGCGCCTCGAGCTCCGCCTGCGGTACGCGGCGCAGGGTGTCGACACCCGGAAAACCGCGCAGCACCGCCAGTGTGCGATCGGCCTGCGCCGCGCGCAGCACCGGATCGGCCTCGACGATCTGCACCGTGACCCCGCCCGCCAGATCGGCACGCGCGCGGTCGACCAGATTGGTCAGCGCCAGCGCCCCGCCCGCCGCCAGCACGGTCAGCGCGACCATGATCGCGATCACCCAGGGCATCGGCCCGCCCAGCCGCGCACGCGGCAGCAGATGCGAAGCGCGCCGGCCCTTGAGCGGCGCCAGGCCGCGTTCGATCACGCGCGTCATGACCGGCGGTCCGCTCATCCTCCGCTATCCCTCGGCGCCTGGGGCGCCGACGCGGATATCGGGTTGCGCGGCGGGTAGCGCAGCGCCCCGGTGGGATCGGAAAGCTGCCCCTTGTCGAGCCGCATGATCAGCGAATCCGGGACCTTGCGCAGCAAATGGACATCGTGGGTCGCCACCACCACCGTGGTCCCCAGCCGGTTGAGCGCCTCGAACAGGCGAATGAGCTTGAGCGCCATCTCGGGATCGACATTGCCGGTGGGTTCGTCGGCGACCAGCAGATCGGGCCGGGCGATCACCGCGCGGGCGATGGCGACGCGCTGCTGCTCTCCGCCCGACAGCGTCGCAGGGCGGGCATCCGCTCGGTTCCCCAGCCCGACCCAGTCGAGCATGTCCGCCACCGGCTTGTGCACATCCGCCTCGCGCACACCCGAGACCCGCAGCGGCAGCGCGATGTTGTCGAAAGCCGAGAGGTGCTCGACGAGCCGGAAATCCTGAAACACCACTCCGAGCCGCCGCCGGAACGAGGGCAGCTTCTCGCGCGGCTGGGTGATGACGTCGCGCCCGAACATGCGGATCGCGCCGCGCGACGGACGCTGGGCGAGGTAGAGCAGCCGCAGCAACGAGGTCTTGCCCGCTCCGCTTGCCCCGGTGAGAAAATAGAACCGGCCCGGGTAGAGGCTGAAGGCGATGTTGCTCAGCACTTCCCTGTCGGTGCCATAGCGCAGGCCGACATTGTCGAAGCGGACGATTTCCTCTTCGGACCGGCTCACGCGCAGCGCTTCGCGAAAAGGCGCCCCAACGCCGCGAAAATGCCGGAAATGCCCATCTTGTACCGGATATAGCCGCGCACCGGTGTGGAAAAAAGCCCACAGCTCCGATTGCCGACAGATGTCGCCCTTGTTGCGATTCGGGCACCGGCCTAAGACCGAGTGCAATGATCATCGCCTGTCCCGCCTGCTCCACCCGCTACGTCGTGCCCGATAGCGCGATCGGCGTGGACGGTCGCACGGTCCGCTGCGCCAAGTGCAAGCACAGCTGGTATCAGGACGGACCCGCGGTCGAGACCCCCGCGCAAGCGCCCGAAGTTCCGCTGCCGCAAGCGGTGCGGCCGCATATCGGCGAAGGCGCGCCCGCCCCTGCGGAGCCCGCGCCGCCACCGCCAC
>JAHJWA010000272.1 GCA_018828205.1 Alphaproteobacteria bacterium | reverse complement strand
GCGCAGGCCGAGCATTTCGCCGAGGGCAACGCGCTCTGGGTGCTCGACAATCCGATCAGCGAGGACATGAAGGCGATGCGCCCCTCGCTGCTCCCCGGACTGCTCGCCGCGGCGGCGCGGCGCAGCCTGCGCTCGAGCTGCTGCGCCGGTGTGGCGGTGGGCCGCGCGACGCCATCCGGGCGCGGCAGCGGGACGCTCGCCACCTTGTCGAGCCCGTGGATGCGGACCACTTCCTCGACCAGGTCGGCGGGACCCTCGATGTCGTGACGGCGCAGCGGGACTGTAACCTGCCAGCCGTCGGCGACGGCGAAATCGAGCGCTTCGAGAATGCGGCGCTGCTCGGCCTCCGCCACATCGACGCCGCCAAGCCGCGCGGTCAGCGCGGGATCGAAAGCGATCCGCTTCGCCTCGGTGGGCGGCGCTCCGGCGCGTGCAACGCTGCTCGGCTCGCCGCCGCAGCACTCGAGGATCAGATCGGTCAGCAGCGCCAGCCCATCATCGAGGAAGGCGGGGTCGACCCCGCGCTCGAACCGCGTGCGCGCGTCACTGGCGAGACCCAGCCTGCGCCCGGTCACCCCGATCCGCTCGGGGTCGAAATAGGCGATCTCGAGCAGGACGTCGGTGGTGCCCTCGCTGGCGCCCGAATGCGCGCCGCCCATGATCCCGGCGATGTCGTGGACGCGGGTGTCGTCGGCAATCACCGTCATGGTCTCGCCCAGCGTATAGGTCTTCTCGTTGAGCGCCTCGACCCGCTCG
Organism: Alphaproteobacteria bacterium; assembly: GCA_018828205.1. Lineage (GTDB taxonomy): Bacteria > Pseudomonadota > Alphaproteobacteria > Sphingomonadales > Sphingomonadaceae > Qipengyuania. The sequence continues at coordinate 7,360 of JAHJWA010000272.1, read as the reverse complement.
CCCGCGACCGCGCGGCGCGCGACCATCGCGCCCGAGAGCGCCGCAAGATCGTAGACATGCGCGGGTCGCCCGCAGGCGAGCATCAGGTAATTGGTGCAATCGACCAGCGCCGAGATCGGGCGCTGCCCCGCGGCGAGCAGGCGGCGCTGCATCCATTCGGGCGAGCTGCCGTTGGACACCCCGCGGATGACGCGGCCGTAGAAGGCGGGGCACCCCTCGGGATCCTCGGTGCGGATGTCGATCGGGCAGTCGTAAGCGCCCTCGATCGCGGGCACCTCGACCGGTCTGAAGGCCCCAAGCCCGGCAGCGGCAAGATCGCGCGCGATCCCCATCACGCCCATGCAGTCGGGCCGGTTCGGGGTGATCGCGACATCGAACACCGGCGAGGCGGCGTGATAGTCGGCGAAGCTCGCGCCGACGGGCGCATCCTCGGGCAGTTCGATGATGCCTTCGTGCGCGTCGCCCAGCTCGAGCTCGCGCACCGAGCACATCATGCCGTTGGATTCCTGCCCGCGGATCGCGCTCTTGCGCAGTTCCATCCCGTTGGACGGAACCACCGCGCCAGGCAGGCCGAGCACGCCCTTCATCCCCGCGCGCGCATTGGGCGCGCCGCAGACTACCTGGAGCGGCTCCCCGTCACCGGCATCGACGGTGAGCACCTGCAGCTTGTCGGCATCGGGATGCGGCGCGGCGGTCAGCACCTTGGCGACGCGGAAACCCGCAAGCCTCTGCGCCGGATCCTCGATCCCCTCGACCTCGTGGCCGATGGCGTTGAGTGCCGCGGCGATCTCGGCGGTCGAGGCCTCGGTATCGAGGAAGTGGCGCAGCCATTCGAGCGAGAATTTCATGCGCGCGCTCCCACACCGCCCGAAAGCGTCGGTTGATCGAAGGGCGAGAAGCCGTAATGCGCCAGCCAGCGCTGGTCGCCGTCGAAGAAGGCGCGCAGATCGTCCATCCCGTATTTGAGCATCGCCAGCCGGTCGACCCCGACCCCGAAGGCGAAGCCCTGCCATTGCTCGGGATCGAGCCCGGCGGATTCGATCACCCGCGCGTTGACCATCCCGCTGCCGAGCAGTTCCATCCAGCCATGGCCGTCATCGTCGCCGCTGCCGCCAAGCACCCGCCGGCCGTTTTCGACCGCGAAGCCGACATCGACTTCGACACTCGGTTCGGTGAAGGGGAAATAGGAGGGCCGCAGCCGCAGGACGATATCCTCGCGCTCGAAGAAGGCCTTGAGGAAGGTCTCGAGCGTCCATTTGAGATGGCCGAGATGGATGTCGCGGTCGATCACCAGCCCCTCGATCTGGTGGAACATCGGCGTGTGGGTCGCATCGCTGTCGGAGCGATAGACCCGGCCCGGGGCGATCAGGCGGATCGGCGCACCGTTCTCCATCATCGCGCGGATCTGGACCGGCGAGGTGTGGGTGCGCAGCAGCATGCGGTTGCCGTCCGCGTCGCGGTCCTGCTCGCCGAAATAGAAGGTGTCGTGCATCGCGCGCGCGGGGTGGGTCTCGGCCATGTTGAGCGCGGTGAAATTGTGCCAGTCGTCCTCGATCTCGGGCCCGGTCGCGACCGAAAAACCCAGATCGGCGAAGATCTCGGCGAGCTCGTCCATCACCTGGCTGACCGGGTGGACCGAGCCCATGGGCGTCTCGGGAGCGGGCAGCGTGAGGTCGAGCACTTCGGTCGCGAGCCGCCGCTCGAGCTCCGCCGCCTCGAGCGCGGCCTTGCGCTCGTCGAGCGCCTCGGAGATGCGCGCGCGCATGCCCTGCAGCCGCGGTCCTTCGACCTGGCGTTCCTCGGGGCTCATCTTGCCCAGCGTCTTCATCAGCTGGTTGAGCCAGCCCTGCTTGCCCAGCGCCTCGACCCGGATCGCTTCGATCCCGGCGAGGTCGTGGGTGCTCTGGAGCCGCTCGAGCGTGTCGGCGATGGTCTGTTCGTGATCGCTGGTCATATGGTGGGCTCGCTAGCCGAAAGCCGGACAAAGAAAAAGCGCCAACCCCGGGAGGGGCGGCGCTCTTTCTTTCGCTTATGCGAAGGTTCAGGCGGGAAGCGCGCCCTTGGCCTGCTTGATGATCGCACCGAAGGCGGCGCTTTCATTCATGGCGAGGTCGGCCATCACCTTGCGGTCGAGTTCGATCCCGGCGAGCTTGGCGCCGTGCATGAACTGCGAATAGGTCAGGCCTTCGGCGCGGACCGCCGCGTTGATGCGCTGGATCCACAGGGCGCGGAAGTTGCGCTTCTTAACCTTGCGGTCGCGATAGGCGTACTGGCCGGCCTTTTCGACCGCCTGACGCGCGACGCGAATGGTGTTCTTGCGACGACCGCGATAGCCCTTGGCCTGGTCGAGGAGCCGCTTGTGCTTCTGGCGTGTGGTCACGCCGCGTTTGATGCGAGGCATATCTCTTTCTCCTTAAACCGAGGGCTCAACCGAGCCCGTAGGGGGCCCATTTCTTCACCGCGGCGTTGTCGGCCTTGGAGAGAACTTTGGTCCTGCGGTGCTGGCGGATATACTTCGCATTGTGGCTGATCAGCCGGTGGCGCTTGCCAGCGACGCCGTGCTTGATCTTGCCGGTGGCGGTGATTTTGAAGCGTTTCTTCACACCGCTTTTGGTCTTCAGCTTGGGCATTTTCATCTCCTTGCAGAGACACGTCGAACCAGCCCTGGCAGCCCTTGTCGCCAGGCCGGCACATGAATCACGTGTCGTTGAAGCTCGCGCACATAGCCTTTTTGCCCGCAAAGGCAAGCATCAGAAGTGGCTGAGGTAGCCGCCGTCGACCGCCAGCGTCTGTCCGGTGACGTAGCTGGCGGCGGGCGAGGCGAGGAAGACGACCGCGCCGGCGATCTCGTGCGGCTGCCCCCAGCGGCCCAGCGAGGTGCGCCGCGCGAGATGCGCCGCGACCTCGGGATCGGCGACCATCGCGGCGTTGGCCTCGGTGGCGAAATAGCCCGGTGCGACCGCGTTGACGGTGATCCCGCCGGCGCCGAGCTCGGCCGCCAGCGCGCGGGTCAGCGCGGCGAGGCCGCCCTTGCTGGCGGTGTAAAGCGGATCGCCGCGCGCGATATCGGCGGCGATCGAGGTGATGTTGACGATCCGCCCGTAGCCGCGCGCCCGCATCAGCGGGGCGGCGCGGCGCGCGAGGTCGAAGGGCGCGACCAGATTGGTGTCGAGCAGCGCGCTCATGTCGCCGCGGCCAAGCTCGGCGAGCGGGCGCCGGTCGCGCTGGCCGACATTGTTGACCAGAATGTCGAGCCCCCCCTCCTCGGCGATTCTCGCGAAAGCCGATTCGCAGGCCGAATCGTCGGCGATATCGAAAGCGAGAACGCGCGCCTCGCGGCCGATCTCCTCGGCTGCCGCCGCCAGCGCAGCCTCGTCGCGCCCGTTGAGCCAGACGCGCGCGCCGCTCTCGGCGAGCCCGCGGGCGATGGCGAAGCCGAGCCCGCGTGCCGCTCCGGTCACCAGCGCGGTGCGGTTCTCCAGGGATGCTGCCGGGCCCATGTCAGTGCTCGTAGATCATCTTCCTGGTCATGCCGCCGTCGATGTTGAGGTGCTGACCGGTCGCAAAGCCCGCCTGGTGCAGATAGGCGACCGCCTCGGCGATATCCTCGCAGCGCCCGACCCGGCCGACGGGGTGCTGCTCGCGGTCGCGCGGGCGGTGTTCGGGCTCGCTGCGCTGGCCGGCCTTCTGCCACGGCCCGGTCTCGATCCAGCCGGGGCGGATCGCGTTGACCCGGATCGCGGGGCCGAGCGAGACCGCCATCGCATGCGTCAGCGCGTCGAGCCCGCCCTTGGCGGCGGCATAGGCGAAGCATTCGGGCTCGCTCATCACCGCACGGGTCGAGGAGATGTTGACGATGCTGGCCTGCTCGCTGCGTTCGAGCAGCCCAACCGCCGCGCGGCTGCAGAGGAAAGCGGCGGTGAGGCTGGCGTCGATCCAGCGCTGCCAGTCGTCGAGCGCCAGATCCGGAAGCGGCCCGCAATAGGGATCGGCGATCCCCGAATTGTTGACGAGGCAATCGAGCGCCTCCTCGCCCAGCCACTCCTCGATGCGGGCGAAGGCGCGGGCGACCTCGCCCTCCTTGCCGACGTCGCAGGTCAGCAGCAGCGCCTCGCTTGGCGGGAGCGCCGCGCGCAATTCGGCGAGCGCTTCGGCATCGGTATCCAGCCCTATGACCCGCCAGCCCAGACCGTGAAAATGGAGCAGAATGGCACGGCCGATGCCATTGCCCGCGCCGGTGACGAGAATGGTGGTCATGCCCGTCAAACCCGCCGCCGCGCGCTCAGTGCCCGTGCCCGTGGTCGTGGTGGTGGTCGTGCCCCGACGCGTCGATGCGCCCCATCGCCTCGAGCACATCCTCGAGCCGCGCCGGTTCGCCCAGCGCCAGCACGCAGCCGTCGCTCTCGGCGTGGAGCGGTTCGCCCGACCAGTCGCACATCAGCCCGCCCGCGCCTTCGACGATCGGCACCAGCGCGGCGAAGTCGAACAGCTGCAGCCCGGCCTCGCAGACCACGTCGAGATGCCCCGAGGCGAGCAGCCCGTAATTGTAGCAGTCGCCGCCATAGACGATCATGCCCTGCCGCTTGTCCTTCGCCACCGCCTGCGCGAGCGCCATGTAGTGGTCGGCCTGCTCGCTGGAGAAATAATGCGGGCTGCTGGTGGCGAGCACCGCATCGGCGAGACTGCGGCACGAGCGCACGCGCGCGGGTTTGCCGTTGAAGGTCGTCTCGTGCCCGATCCGACCGACCCAGCGCTCCGTCGCGATCGGCTGGTCGATGACCCCGAGCACCGGCCAGCCGCCTTCCATCAGCGATATCAGCGTGCCGAAGATCGGCCGCCCGGCCATGAAGCTGATCGTCCCGTCGATCGGGTCGAGCACCCATTGGCGGCCCGCGCTCTCGTTGCGCGTCCCGTATTCCTCGCCGACGATGCCGTCATCGGGCCGCTCGACTTCCAGGATCGCGCGCATCGCCGCCTCGGCGGCGCGGTCGACCTCGGTCACGGGCGAGGCATCGGCCTTGCGCTCCTCGGTCCAGGCGCCGCGGAACAGCGGCCGGATCGCCTCGCCAGCCGCATCGGCGAGGCGGTTGGCGAGCGCGAGATCGGCGCTGCTCGCCATCTCAGTCGAACAGGCTGGAGACGCTGCTTTCGTCGGCGATGCGGCGCACCGCCTCGCCGATCAGCGGCGCGATGGTGAGTATCCGCAACCGGTCGGAATCGAGCACGTCGTCGGTGGGGCGGATGGTGTCGGTGATGACCAGTTCCTTGAGCGCCGATTTGTTGATCCGCGCCACCGCTCCCCCCGAGAGCACGCCATGGCTGATATAGGCCGCGACGCTGGAGGCCCCCTGCGCCAGCAGCGCTTCTGCGGCGTTGCACAGCGTACCCCCCGAATCGACGATGTCGTCGATCAGGATGCAATGGCGCCCCCTCACCTCGCCGATGATGTTCATCACCTCGCTCTCGCCCGGGCGGTCGCGGCGCTTGTCGACGATGGCGAGCGGCGCATTGTCGAGCCGCTTGGCCAGCGCCCGCGCGCGGACCACACCGCCGACATCGGGGCTGACGACCATCAGATCCTGATCGCCGTAGCGCGCCTGGATATCCGCTGCCATCACCGGAGCGGCATAGAGATTGTCGGTCGGGATATCGAAGAAGCCCTGGATCTGTCCGGCGTGCAGGTCGACCGCCAGGACCCGGTTCGCACCCGCTTCGGTGATCAGATTGGCGACCAGCTTGGCCGAGATCGGGGTGCGCGGACCCGGCTTGCGGTCCTGGCGGGCATAGCCGAAATAGGGCACCACTGCGGTGATCCGCCGTGCCGAGGCGCGGCGCAGCGCATCGATGCAGATCAGCAGTTCCATCAGATTGTCGTTGGCGGGATAGCTGGTCGACTGGACCACGAAGACGTCCTCGCCGCGGACGTTCTCGTGGATCTCGACGAAAATCTCCTCGTCGGCGAAGCGCCGGACGCCGGCGTCGACCAACGGCATTTCGAGATAGGCCGCGATCGCCCGGGCGAGCGGCAGGTTCGAATTGGCGGCCATGATTTTCATGCGAACGAATCCCTGTCAGCGCGTCGCGCAACGGCCTAGCCGAGCGTCACGCGATTGCAACACGCGGTGCGCCGGTTTTCGGCATGTCTCGTGGGCGGGTGCGGATCGGACGCCGCACCCGGGCCCCGCCTAGCGAACCTTGTGCTCGCCCTTGATCCAGCGGACGGTCCCGCTGCTGGCGCGCATCACGACGCTCTCGGTGGTCATCAGCCCGCCGCGGCGGCGCTTGACGCCCGCCAGCAGCGAGCCGTCGGTCACGCCGGTGGCGGCGAAGATGCAGTCGCCGCGCGCGAGCTCCTCGAGCCTGTAGATCCGGTCGAACTGCTCGTCGGGAATGCCCAGCTTGCGCGCCCGGCCCTTCTCTTCCTCATTGCGGAACACGAGCCGGCCGTTGAACTGGCCGCCGACGCAGCGCAGCGCCGCTGCCGCGAGCACGCCTTCGGGAGCTCCCCCCTGGCCCATATACATGTCGATCGTCGTGTCCTCGTCGGTCACAGCGATGACCGCGGCGACATCGCCGTCGTCGATCAGCACCACGCCGCAGCCCAGCGCGCGCAATTCGGCGATGAGATCCGTGTGCCGCGGCCGGTCGAGCACGCAGACGATGATCTCGGAAGGCTCGACGCCCTTGGCCTTGGCAACCGCGCGGACGTTGTCGCTGGGCGATTTGGCGAGATCGATGATGCCCTCGGGATAGCCCGGCCCCACCGCCAGCTTGTCCATATAGGTGTCGGGCGCGTTGAGCAGATCGCCTTCCTTGGCAGCCGCGAGCACCGCGAGCGCGTTGGCACCCGCCTTGGCGGTGATCGTGGTGCCTTCGAGCGGATCGAGCGCGATGTCGATCTTGGGCCCCTTGCCGGGCGCGCCGCCGACCTTCTCGCCGATATAGAGCATCGGCGCCTCGTCGCGCTCGCCCTCGCCAATCACGACGGTGCCATCCATATAGAGCTCGTCGAAGGCCTTGCGCATGGCCTCGACCGCGGCGGCATCTGCCGCCTTCTCGTCGCCGCGACCCACGAGCTTGGACGCAGCCACCGCCGCAGCCTCGGTCACGCGGACCATTTCGAGGACCAGAATACGGTCGAGCGGATTGTCGGCGGGCAGGTTCATAGTCGGTTCAGTCCCCAAAGCGAGTTTGGCGCGCGAATAGACAGGGAGCATGGCAATGTCGAGACACGCGGGCGCTATCGCCGCCGTGCTGATGCTCGGCATCGGTCAGGCGGCACTGGCGCAGGAGTCGGGGCCGCCGCAGCGAATCGACCTGCTGGTGACGCAGGCGGTCGAGGAAGAGGACGAGGAGAGCG
>JAHJWA010000271.1 GCA_018828205.1 Alphaproteobacteria bacterium | reverse complement strand
TCCAGATGAGCAAGGGGAATGGCGCTATCGTGGTGACCGGCTCGCGGATCGTGCGCACGCCGATCGAGCCAGGCGAGATCACGCTCGAGGCGCGTTACAGTTTGGAGTTTGCTCTAGAGCCGCTGCCAGCACGCTGATCCTCCGAACCGGAGCTTTTTCGTCTTGCCGCGCATGAGCCGCGTGGCAGGTGCGGAAGGGCGGCGCGATGAGCGATTTCTCGGTCGAATTTAAAAAGCAGATTTCTGCGGCCATGCTGGCGGACATGGCCGGCTCCGTGCCGCTGTCGGTGACGGGGCAGAAGGGCAAGACCTATGCGTTCGAAGCGCCGTTCGACACCGACAAGACCTCGCTCAAGAGCCTGGGCCAGGCGATCGAACAGGTGACCGGCAAGGACAGCATCGAAACGCTCGCTGCCGCAGAAGAATGAGCCGCCCTCCGGCCAGGCTCAGCGGAACGGCGGCTCGTTGAAGGCGCGCAGCTTGCGGCTGTGCAGCCGCGGCCCTTCCTCGCGCAGACGGCGGCATGCGGTCACCCCGATCTGGAGATGGGCTGCGATCGCCTGTTCGTAGAATTTGTTCGCCTGTCCGGGCAGCTTGATCTCGCCGTGGAGCGGCTTGTCGCTGACGCAGAGCAGCGTCCCGTAGGGCACGCGGAAGCGATAGCCCTGCGCGGCGATGGTGGCGCTCTCCATGTCGATCCCGACCGCGCGGCTGAGCGACAGTCGCCGCGCCGAGCTGGTGTAGCGCAGCTCCCAATTGCGATCGTCGGTGGTAACCACGGTGCCAGTGCGCAGCCGCCGCTTGAGGTCCGAACCGTGCTCGCCCGAGACCTCCTCGGCGGCGCCGGCGAGCGCCTGCTGGACCTCCGCGATCGCGGGCAGCGGGATCTCGGGCGGCAGCACCGGGTCGAGCACGTGATCGTCGCGCAGATAGGCATGGGCGAGCACGTAGTCGCCGATCTTCTGGCTGGGGCGCAGGCCCCCCCGCAATGGCCGATCATCAGCCAGGCTTCGGGGCGCAGCACCGCGAGATGGTCGCAGATCGTCTTGGCGTTGGAGGGGCCGACGCCGATATTGACCAGCGTCACCCCGCCGCGCCCTTCACCGACGAGGTGGTACGCCGGCATCTGGTGGCGCCGCCACGCGGTGTCGGACAATTGCGCGCTGGCATTGGCGGTCTGTTCGGACAGCCGCAACCCGCCCGCACCGGCGAGCTCGGTATAGCCTCCCGTCCCCAGCTGCGCGCCCGCCCAGTCGACGAATTCGTCGACATAGCGGTGGTAGTTGGTGAACAGGATGAAGCGCTGGAAATCCTCCGGACGCGTGCCGGTGTAATGCGCCAGCCGCGCGAGGCTGAAATCGGTCCGCAGCCCGTCGAACAGCGACAGCGGGATGGGATCGTCGGGGCTCTCCAGCTCGATCCCGTCGGCGAGCTCGTCGCCGATATCCGCAAGGTCGGTCGAGGGGAAATAGCGTGCGACCTCGTTGGGGTCGACACCCGCCAGCTCCGCCCCGGCCTGCCCGTCGAGCACATAGGGGAAGGGCATTTCCTGCTGCGACGAGCCGACCTCGACCTCGATCTCGTAATTCGACGAGATCAGCTGGAGCTGCTCTGCGAGATAGTCGCGGAACAGCGCGGGTCGGGTGACGGTGGTGGTGTAGAGCCCGGGGGCGTTCAGCCGCCCGAAGGCGCGGCTGCGATCCGCGGGCTGGTCGCCGCCGCGAAAGCGCAGCCGCAGTTCGGGATAGGTGTAGGACCCATCCTTGCGCCGCTCTGGGGGGGGCAGCGTGCGGTCGCGCCCGAAGGCCATGACGTCGCTGCGCAGCCGCTCCACCGCCGCATCATAGACGGACTGCAGCTTGTCGAGGATCTGGTCGATCGATTCCATAGGTGGCCCCTTTGCCCGGCGCTTGTTCTGTTGGCGTGACAGCTAGCCGATCGCCGCGCGTCTTACAAAAAGGGCGCGGAGACCGAAGCCGCCGCGCCCATTTTGTGTCGATGAGTATGCGATCAGCTGTTGTCGGCGTCCGGGTCGGTCGCTTCGATCAGTGCTTCGCGCTGGCTCATGCCGTCTTCCGTGCTGACGCCGTCTTCGAGCATGTCGGACGGAATTTCGCCCGGCTCGAGATTGGGATCGGTGCGGTTGGCATCGGCCATCTTCTCGATCTCGGCCTGGTCGTCTTCGAACGCCTGCGCAAGGACGTCGATGCCCTGGCTCTGCAGATCGGCCTCGTCCTGCGAACGGGCGACGTTGGCCTTGACCGTGATGTGGACCTCGGGGTGGAGTGCCACGGTCACGTCATGCATGCCGAGCACCTTGATCGGGCTGCCCAGAATGACCTGCTTCTTGTCGACCGTGTGCCCCTGGGCCTCGAGCCCGGCGACGATGTCGCGGACATTGACCGAGCCATAGAGCTGGCCGGCGTTCGACGAGGCGCGGATCAGGACGACTTCGGCACCGGCGATCTTCTCGCCCGCGGCCTGAGCCTCGGTCCGGCGGTCGGCGTTCTCGGTTTCCAGACGCTCGCGATTGGCTTCGAAGACCTTCTTGTTCGCGCCGTTGGCGCGCAGGGCCTTCTTCTGCGGGAGCAGGAAGTTGCGCGCGAAGCCGTCCTTGACGGTGACGACATCGCCAATCCCGCCGAGGTTGCCGATGCGTTCGAGGAGTATGATATCCATGTCTGTTCTCCTCAGCGCACGATGTAGGGCAGCAGGCCGATTTGGCGGGCGCGCTTGATCGCCTTGGCCAGCTCGCGCTGCTTCTTG
>JAHJWA010000270.1 GCA_018828205.1 Alphaproteobacteria bacterium | reverse complement strand
CAGATCTCCTCGAGATCCTCGGGCTTGTAGGCGGCGCAATAGGTGGCGATCTCGCCATCGTAGAACTCGCCCGCGAGCCGCGCTTCCCACAGCCCCGAGGCGCAGACCCCGTCGAGATATTCGCCGATCAGCGGCGCGACCGACCACATCGAGAAGGCCTTGAGCGCCGAGAGCACCTTGATGTCGGCGGCGTCGCGGATATCCGCCAGCAGCTGGCAATTGGCGCGCAGCTTCGCGGCATCGACCACGAAGGCGGGGCTGTCGACGCGCGAGAGGTCGAACTGCGCGAAGGCGCCCGGATCGCCGGCCTTGGTTTCCATTGTCAGTCCGTCCTCAGTTAAATCCGCTCACCGGCGTCAGTCGACGCAGATCGTGTTCGCGACCTTGCCGTTCTCGATCGTGCTGTAGCAGCCGAACAGCCGGTCGTCGGCCTGGCACAGGCCCCCGGGGCTCTGCGCCCCGGGCTGCGCGCCGGCTTCCTCGGCGATGCACTGGCCCTCGCATTGCGAGGTGTCGGTGCAGGATTTGCCCGCATCGGCGAAGGGCACGACGCACAGTTCGGCGCCGAGCCGTCCGCGGCGCTCGACCGTGCCGCCATCCGCGGCGCAAGCCGCGCGGTCGGCCTCGGACATCGTGGTCTGGAACGGCTGCGCGGCCGCGTCGGGCGCTTCGGGCGCTTCGGCGGGGACGCAGGCGCTCGCCAGCAGAGCGGCGCCCAGGATCGCAAAGCCGCGCATCAGAATGCCACCGGCGAATCGAGCTCTTCGACCTTCCACGGCAGGCCATGGGCGTTCAGCATCTCCATGAAGGGATCGGGGTCGAATTCCTCGATGTTGAACACGCCCCCCTGTCCATTCGGGCCCTTCCACGCGCCCTGCAGCACCATCGCGCTGCCGATCATCGCGGGCACCCCGGTGGTATAGGAAACCGCCTGGTTGCCCGTTTCGGCATAGGCGTCCTCGTGATCGCAGATATTGTTGATGTAGAAGGTCTTCTCACCCGAACCGTCGAGCGCCTCGCCGGTGGCGATGACGCCGATATTGGTCTTGCCCTTGGTGGTCTCGCCCAGCGATTCGGGCTTGGGCAGCACGGCGGCGAGGAACTGCAGCGGGATGATGTCGCGGCCCTGGTATTTCACCGGTTCGATGCTGGTCATGCCGACGTTCTGCAGCACGGTGAGATGGGTGATGTACTGATCGCCGAAGGTCATCCAGAAGCGCGCGCGTTCGAGCTCGGGGACGAAGCGCGCGAGGCTCTCGAGTTCCTCGTGATACATCATGTACATGTTCTTGGGGCCGACCTCCTCGAAGTCGAATTCGACCTTCTTGGCCAGCGCGGGCGTTTCGACAAAAGCGCCGTTTTCCCAGTGGCGCGCGGGCGCGGTGATCTCGCGGATGTTGATCTCGGGATTGAAATTGGTGGCGAAATGCTGGCCGTGATCGCCGCCGTTGCAGTCGAGAATGTCGAGCTGGCGGATGGTCTTCAGCTTGTGCTTCTTGAGCCACATGGTGAAGACCGATGTGACGCCGGGATCGAAGCCCGATCCCAGCAGCGCCATGATCCCGGCCTGCTTGAAGCGGTCGTGATAGGCCCATTGCCATTTGTACTCGAACTTGGCCTCGTCCTTGGGCTCGTAATTCGCGGTGTCGAGATAATGCACGCCGGCCTCGAGACAGGCGTCCATGATCGGCAGGTCCTGATAGGGCAGCGCCAGATTGACAACGAGGCTGGGCTGCACCTTGCGGATCAGATTGACCATCGCCGGAACTTCCTCGGCGTCGATCTCGTAGGTGGCGACATCCTGCCCGGTGCGCTGCTTGACGCTCGCGGCGATGGAATCGCATTTCGACTTGGTGCGGCTGGCGAGATGGATGTCCGAGAAGATCTCGGGGTTCATCGCCATTTTGTGCACGCATACCGAACTGACGCCGCCCGCGCCGATGACCAGGACTGTCGACATAATAACTCCATTGCTTGCCCGACCGGCGCGCTCGCGGGGCCGACCTGTGATGCTTGCTCGATGCTTGCTCACATAGGGAAATGCGCTAGCCCCGCAACATGATCCGAGAAACCATCCGCATGCCGACCCGCGAGGGCGTCCTCGCCGCCGCCCAGAGCATCGCCGCGATCCTGCCCCCCACCCCGCTGCTGCCGGTCGAGATCGGCGGCGTGCGCTGCCATGCGAAGGCCGAGACGCTGCAGCCGGTCGGCGCCTTCAAGATTCGCGGCGGCTGGTGGCGCTTGTCCAACCTCACCCCCGAAGAGCGCCAGCGCGGCGTGGTCGCGGTGTCGAGCGGCAATCATGCGCAAGGGGTCGCCTGGGCGGCGCGGCGGCTGGGGATACCCGCAGCGATCGTGATGCCGCGCAACGCGCCGAAGGTGAAGCTCGAAGCAACCAAGGCGCTGGGCGCCGAGATCGTGCTCTATGAACGCCCCGGCGAGGACCGCGACGAAGTCGCCGCGCGCGAGGTCGAGCGGCGCGGCGCGGTGCTGGTCCATGCCTTCGGCGACGCATGGGTGATCGAGGGCCAAGGCAGCGCGGGAATCGAGATCGCCGCGCAGCTGGGGAGCGAGCCGTCGCGGATCCTGGTGTGCTGCGGCGGCGGCGGGCTGGCGGCGGGGCTGGCGCTCGCCTGCCCGGACAGCGCCATAGTGCCGGTCGAGCCGGCAGGCTGGGACATGGTCGGGCAGGCGCTCGCGAAGCGGGAAATCGTCCGCGTGGGTGCCAATCCGCCCGCGACGCTCTGCGATGCGCTCCAGCCCGACGCGACCAAGCCGATCAATCTTTCGGTGCTGCAGGACCGCGCCGAGCCCGGGGTCACCGTCACCGACGAGGAGGTCCGCGCGGCGCAGCGCTTCGCCTTTTCCACGCTGCGGCTGGTGGTCGAGCCCGGCGGCGCGGCGGCGCTGGCGGCGGCGCTGGCGGGCAAGGTCGCGCTCGACGAGCGCAGCGTGGTGATGCTCACCGGGGGCAACACCGACGCCGCCAGCTTCGCCGCGGCCATCGCGCCCTGAAGACAGCTGCGGGAAGCGTCACGAGCCGGACATGAGCGCGCCATAAAGCGGTCGCGGGATCAACTCGGGATTTTCGCGATATGGCGACGGCGGCAAAACGCATCATCGACGATGCGGTGGTGCGCAAACAGGCAAAACCCGGCGGCAGGCTGCTCGACAGGGCCTTCGCGCTGGCGTTCAAGGGGCTGGTCTATCCGCAGATCTGGGAAGACCCGGTGGTCGACATGGAAGGGCTCGCCATCGCGCCCGGCATGCGCGTGGTCTGCATCGCCAGCGGCAGCTGCAACGCATTGTCCTATCTCACCGCCGATCCGGACGGGATCACCGCGGTCGATCTCAACCGCGCGCATGTCGCGCTGGGCCGGCTCAAGATTGCCGCGATCCGCCATCTGCCCAATTACGAGCGTTTCCACCGCTTCTTCGCGCAGGCGGATCACAAGGAAAACCGCGAGATCTACGACCGGCTGATCGCGCCGCATCTCGATCCCGAAAGCCGGAGATACTGGGAGGCGCGCGATTTCACCGGCCGCCGCCGGATCGGCCATTTCACCCGCGGCATCTATCGCCAGGGGCTGCTCGGCGGCTTTATCGGTCTCGCGCATCTCGCCGCCCGGATCTACGGGGTCGATCTGGGCCGGGTGCTCGAAGCATCGACGCTGGAGGACCAGCGGCGGGTGTTCGAGGACGAGCTCGCGCCGATCTTCGACAAGAGATTCATCCGCTGGCTGACCGACCATCCCGCCTCGCTGTTCGGGCTCGGCATTCCCCCGGCGCAGTATAAGGTGCTGGCGGGCGACCGGCGCATGGCCGAAGTGCTCAGGCACCGGCTGGAGAAGCTGGCCTGCGATTTCGCCGTGGCGGACAATTACTTCGCCTGGCAGGCCTTCGGGCGCGGCTACGACCGCAGCGAGAACGCGCCGCTGCCGCCCTATCTGCAGCGCGCCAATTGGGCGCTGCTCAAGGAGCGGGTCGACCGGCTGGAAGTGCGTCACGAGAACCTGACCCTATTCCTCGCCGGACAGGACGCGGCCAGCCAGGACCGCTACCTCCTGCTCGATGCGCAGGACTGGATGGACGATGCACAGCTCGATGCGCTGTGGCACCAGATCTCCCGCACCGCCCGTCCCGGCGCGCGGGTGCTGTTTCGCACCGCCGCCGAACCCAGCCT
>JAHJWA010000269.1 GCA_018828205.1 Alphaproteobacteria bacterium | reverse complement strand
GTTTCCGGCTCGGAATCCGAGCAAGCAACCATTGCAAAACAGGAAAGGACCGCCGCGATGCGAGCAAGGGGTAGCGCCATGCCGGGCCGTCTATCGGACAAGACCCGAAGGACAAAGGGATATTAACCTGCCCTTTGGGACAGGTTCGCGCGCGATCCCGGCTGGGCTCCAATCGGGACCAGGGCCTCGAGTAGCTCGTCGGAGGATGACACTTGGCACAGCGGCGTCTAGTCGCCGCGCACCGCCGATGCCAGGGCCTGCCGGAGGTCGCCATTGGTCCTGTACGCGTCACATGACTGTCACTAAAGAGCCATTAATGCGTCACAATTCCATCGTCATGCCGAGATGTCTGAATGCGTAGCAAACCGATCGCTCCGGTCCTCGTCGCATTTGTCGGGCTGGGTCCGGTGAGCGCCGCGTCCGCACAGGATGCTGCGCCGGTCGAGGAGGCGTCTGCTGCCACGCCCCTCGGCACCGACAGCGACGGATTCGAAACCCTGTGGTCCAGACCGACGGTTTACGATAACGACAACTCGGGCCCGCTGGATGAGGTGCGCATCGTCGGCAGGGTTCACCTCGACAATTATATTCTCGAGTCAGACGTTCGCGACGAAAGCGATTTCCTCGTCCGCCGCGCGCGGTTGGGCGTCAGGGCGCGGTTGTTCGGCAGGCTGGAAGCTCACGTTCAGGCGGATATCGATCTCGAAGGCGGGCCCCTCTATTCCCGGCTCACCGATGCGTATCTGGCCTGGGAATTCAGCGAAGCAGCAGAGCTGGCGATCGGCAAGCAGTCGGTGCAATTCACGCTCGACGGCTCGACATCGTCCAACGAGCTTCTGACGATCGACCGAAGCAATGTCGCCAACAACCTCTGGTTCACGACGGAATATATCCCCGGCATCAGTCTGAGCGGGCGCAGCGGGTCGTGGATATACAACGCGGGGGTTTTCAGCGGCGGCCGGGCGGCAGCCGAGTTCGGCGATCTCGACGATGGCTACTTCGCGCTGGTCAGCGGCGGCTACGATTTCGCAGCCCTTCTGGGCGCGCAGGAGGCCGTGCTTCGTGCCGATTTCGTTCACAACGATCCCGACGACGAGAGCGAATTGGCCCGGCCCTTCGAGCGCATCGGTTCGCTGGTGTTCACACTCGACCAGGGCAACTGGGGCTTTTCGGGCGATATCGCCGCCGGGGACGGGTTTGCCGGGCAAAGCGATGCCTGGGGCACCACGCTCCTGCCGTGGATCGACCTGACCGATAGGCTGCAACTCGCCGGCAGATACACTTACCTCGAGAGCGATGGACCGAACGGATTGCGCCTCGGACGCTACGAAAACGTCGTTACCGCGGGGCGCGGCGACCGGTATCGGGAGGTCTATGCGGGGCTGAACTATTTTATCTACGGCCACCGCCTGAAACTGCAGACCGGCCTCACCTATGCCGATATGCGCGACCGGGCGGATGACGGGGGAGAATATGAAGGCGTCACCTGGAAGAGCGCCCTGCGACTGAGCTGGTAGAGCCTCGCTTCGGCAGTGCGTGCAGGTGAAGATGGCGCCAAGCAGCGGGGTATCGAGCACAGCACCCGCATATCCGATCGAACCCGGCGCGACCGGACGGGCTCGATCGAAGGCGCAGGGGTCCGGAAAGGGGGGCTATCCGCCGGTCACCAGCAGCGCCATGAAGCCGGCGTATCCCAGCAACAATGCGAAACCGGCGATCCGGTTCACACCCGACAGGAACCAGGCGAGCGCCATCACCGCGACTGCGGACAGCGCCATGATCCCGATGTCGAAGGGTAGCAGGTCGGCGGGAATGGCGTCGGGCGCGACCATCATGGTCACCCCGCCGATGCCGAGGACATTGTAGATGTTGGAGCCGACCACATTGCCGAAAGCGACCTCGGGTTCGCCCTTGCGCGCCGCGATCACCGAGGTGACCAGTTCGGGCAGCGAGGTACCGATCGCCACGATGGTCAGGCCGATCAGCGTCTCGCTCAGGCCTGCCATCTGCGCCAGATCGATCGCCCCGGTCACCAGCAGCCGCCCCCCGACGATCAGCACGGCCAGTCCCGCCACCGTCAGCAACACCGGTCGCAGCCAGCCGGGGCTGGCCGACTGGTGAAGCGTGGTGTCGGCCATTTCGAGCGCCAGCGAGCGATCGTAGGGCGCGTTGTGAACGACCGCCGGCGCCTGGACGCGCTCCTCGCGGTAGCAATAGGCGACATAGGCGATCAGTGCGGCCAGCAGCGTGAGGCCGACAGCGAAACCCGAAAGGCCGGTCCAGGCGATGCCTGCCAGCGCGAGCGTCGCGACCAGCGCGACGCCGGTATCGCGCAAGGCCGCGCCCTGGCGGATCGCGATCGGGGCGAGCACCGCAGCGGCACCCAGAATGAGAAGCGTGTTGGCGACATTGGAGCCGACGATATTGCCCCAGGCGATCGCCGGCGAACCCGCCATCGCCGCTTCCACGCTGGTCACCAGTTCGGGCATCGAAGTGCCGAAACCCACGATCACCAGCCCGATCACCAGCGGGGTAACCCCCAGCCGTTCGGCCAGCGCGACCGCGCCGCGTACCAGCAGCTCGCCGCCGCCCACCAACAGGACCAGCCCGCCGATCACCATCAGGATGGTGGCGATCATTGCTCAATCTCCATGGTGGCAGGTGTCTGCAAATAGGCCGTCATCGAATGGCTCCCGGTCAGAGGCTCAAGAGATCGGATGCCGATGCAGCGGCTGGTCTGGGAATGCGAGCCCGGGGGTGCGTGCATCGGTTGTCCGATGCGGTCCGACATCACGCGCGCTGAGATAGCGCACGCCAGAGGGGCCCGGTCCGCGGCACGCCGAATAACCAAAAACCGCTCGCGTTTCAAGGGCAGCGGTTCTGAGCCGCCCTTTGCGCCTCCCGGCACAGGCGCCGGCAAACACCGAAACGCCGAATTCTCAGGCGGCTTTCGCCCCCTCGATCGCCTCCGAGGCCTCCACCCAGCGCGCCTCGGCGGCCTCGATCCCCGCGACCGTATCGGCGCGCAATTTCATCAATTCGGTCATGCTGCGATTCGCGTCCTGCTTCGAGGCCGAACCGGGATCGAACATCGCGCGGTCGAGCTCGGTCTTGCGCGCCTCGAGCTTGGCGATCTCTGCCTCGGCGGTCTTGATGGTCTTGCGCAGGCCCTGCGTCTGCTCGCGCGCCTCGGCGGCGGCGCGGCGCGCGTCCTTGCGATTTCCCTGCGGCGCGGAGGCGGGCTTGGCGGCCTTTTTCGGGTCGCGCCCGAGGATCATATCCGTGTAGTCCGCCAGGCTGCCGTCGAATTCGCTCGCGGTTCCGCCATCCACCAGCATCAGCCGATCGGCGGTCAGTTCGAGCATGTGGCGGTCGTGGCTCACCACCACCACCGCGCCCTCATAGGCGCCCAGCGCCTGGACCAGCGCCTCGCGCGCATCGACGTCGAGGTGGTTGGTCGGTTCGTCGAGGATCAGCATGTGCGGCGCGTCGCGGGTGACCAGCGCCAGCGCCAGCCGCGCGCGTTCGCCGCCCGACATCTTGCCGACCTCGCGCATCGCGCGCTCGCCCGAGAAGCCGAAGCGGCCGAGCTGCGCGCGCACGATCTTGGGGGGCGCATCGGGCATCAGCCGCGCCATATGCTGCAACGGCGTGTCGCTGCCGTCGAGCTCCTCGACCTGATACTGGGTGAAATAGCCCACCCGCAGCTTGCCGCCGGCCATGATTTCGCCCGCCATCGGCTCGAGCTGCCCCGCCAGCAGCCGCGCCAGCGTGGTCTTGCCATTGCCGTTGCGCCCCAGCAGCGCGATCCGGTCGTCGGGATCGATCCGCATGTCGAGCCCGCGCAGGATCGGCTGCCCCTCGACGTAGCCGACCGCCGCGCCCTCGATCACCATCAGCGGCGGGCGCATCTCGTTGGGGCTGGGAAAATCGAACGACAGGCTGGGGTCCTCCAGCGCCGCCGCGACCGGTTCCATCCGCGCCAGCGCCTTCATCCGGCTCTGCGCCTGGCGCGCGGTGTGCGCCTTGGCACCCCAGCGATCGACGAAGCTCTGCAGTTTGGCGCGCTGCGCCAGCTGCTTTTCGCGGGTCGCTTCGGCCTGCGCCATGCGCTCGCTGCGCTGGCGTTCGAAGGCATCATAGCCGCCCTGATAGAGCGTGGTCTTGCCCTGATCGAGATGGAGCACGTGATCGACCACATTGTTGAGCAGGTCGCGCTCGTGGCTCACCACCAGCATGGTGCCGCGATAGGCCTTGAGGAAGCTTTCGAGCCACAGCGTCGCCTCGAGATCGAGGTGGTTCGAGGGCTCGTCGAGCAGCAGCAGGTCGGGATCGGAGAACAGCAGCGCGGCGAGCGCGACGCGCATCCGCCAGCCGCCCGAGAAGCTGTCGAGCGGGCGCGCCTGCATCTCCTCGTCGAAGCCAAGCCCGACGAGGATCTTGGCAACGCGCGCGGGCGCGGCATGGGCGTCGATCGCGTTGAGCCGCTCGTGGATATCGGCGAGCCGCTCGGCATCGGTCAGCCCTTCGGCCTCGGCGAGCAGCCGGGTGCGCTCGAGATCGGCATTGAGCACGGTCTCGAAGGGGGTCTCGGCACCGGCCGGCGCTTCCTGCGCCAGATAGCCCAGCCGCGCCTTCTTGGGCATCTCGATCTCGCCATCGTCGGGGTCGATCTCGCCGGTCAGCACCCGCATCAGCGTCGACTTGCCCGCGCCGTTGCGCCCGACCAGCCCGACGCGCGCGCCAGTCGGCAACGCCGCGCTAGCACCGTCGAGGATCGCATTGCCGCCGAGACGGACCGTAATACCATTCAGATTGAGCATCGCGGCCCGATAGCAACGCCCGCCGCGCTTGTCATTCGAGCTGTTGCCGCGCCCCCGTCGCAAATCGCCAATCTTCGCCCCGAATCGGTTGCTAGAGGCTGGCCCTCGATCAAGCGCACACGTTCAGGGAGAAGGTGGAATGTTGGGGAGCGCAAACACCGTCCTGCCACGCCAGGACCCGCCTCGCGATGACTGGTCGCGCGCAGCACGCGTGACGATTCTCGCGCCGCTTGCCGGGCTTTCGCTCATGGTCGCGCTCATAGGGCCCACCACCGTCCTCGCCGTAGCGGTGATCCTGCTCGCCGGTATCGTCTGTCTGCTGAACGAGTTCGGAGCTGCCCGCCCGCTGGCGATCGCGGTGGCGCTTTGTCTGCTGATCGGCGCACTGCGGGACCAACCCGACCTGTCGGATCTGCTGCTGGCGCCGATGGCGCTGGTGTTCTGCGAAGCGATGCTCGGGGTTCGCCGCCGGCTGGTCTCGGCCGAACAAGCGGCCAGCGTCGACTGCCTGACCGGGGCGCTCACCCCGCGCGGCTTCGCGCGAATGCTCGCCACGGAGCTGGCCGAAGCGCGCCGCGACGAACGCGCGACCGCGCTGATCTTCATCGATCTCGACCATTTCAAGACGGTCAACGACCGGTTCGGCCATGCCGCCGGCGATGATGTCCTGCGCAAGCTCGTGGCCAATCTCAGGGCGCGGCTGCTGAGCGAGGATCACATCGCTCGTATCGGCGGCGACGAGTTTCTCGTCTTCCTGCGCTACGCCGATGCCCCCGAACGGATCGATTCCTGCCAGGCAAACCTACTGGGCGCGGTCGCCGAACTGCCCTACAACCTGACCGCAAGCGCCGGTGGACTGATCCTTCCCCCCGCCGACTATCCCGATACCGCGGCGATCATCCACTCGGCCGACCGGCTGATGTATGAGGTCAAGCATGCCGGACGCGGCCGGATCCAGTTCGGCCAAATGGGAGCGCTCGCGACCGGCGGCGCGGGCCTGGGCGCTGCCTTGCCCAGACGCAGGGGGGTGGAGATATTCGCCCGATAGACATCGGGTTTCTCCCCTGCACGCAAGCCGCAAGACTGGAGCGCGAGGATCGCTGCTGACGGAGCGCAAGCCGGGCGCTATGGCGCCGGCCATGTCAAATGCCGATCCACACCCGCCGGGCCCGATCTGCGTGGCCGCGCTCTACCGTTTCGCGCGTCTCGACCGTTGCGAGGATCTGCGCGCCACGCTCCAGGACCTGTGCGACGCGCGGGGCATTCGCGGCACGCTGCTGCTGGCCTGCGAGGGAATCAACGGCACCATCGCCGGGGCGCCCGACAGCATAGCGCACGCAATCGACCATATTCGCGCCCTCCCCGATTGCGCCGAACTCGACGTCAAGCTGTCCGCCGCCGCTACCATGCCCTTCGAGCGGATGAAGGTGCGGGTCAAAGCCGAGATCGTCACCATGGGCGAGCCCGGGATCGATCCGCGCGTGGCGGCGGGCACTTATGTTGCCCCGCAGGACTGGAACGCGCTGATCGCCGATCCCGACACGGTCGTGATCGATACCCGCAATGATTACGAGGTGGCGATCGGCAGCTTTGAAGGCGCGATCGATCCCGCGACCCGCAGCTTTCGCGAGTTCCCCGCCTGGTTCCGCGCCAGACGCGAGGAACTGCTCGGCGCTGGCCGTCAGCCCCGGGTCGCGATGTTCTGCACCGGAGGGATCCGGTGTGAGAAATCGACCGCCTTTCTGAAGGAGGAAGGCGTCGAGCAAGTCTATCACCTCAAGGGCGGGATCCTCGCCTATCTCGAGGCGGTGCCCGAACGGGACAGCCGGTGGCAGGGCGAATGCTATGTCTTCGATCAGCGGGTGGCGATCGGCCACGGGCTGGCGCCCGGCAGCCACGAAGCCTGCGCCGGCTGCGGTCGCCCGGTGAGCGCGCAGGGTGCCGCCGATGCGCTTTTCGAGGCAGGGGTGAGCTGCGCGGCGTGCCACGGCGAGCGCAGCGAAGAGCAGCGCGATGCCCTACGGGAGAGGCGCCGACAGGCAGCGCTCGCGACCGCGGCCTCCGCTCGGCCCCGGAACCGTGGCACAGGAGCCAAGCCGCGATGACCGAAGCCGCCGACCCGATCCTCTACAGCTTCCGGCGCTGCCCCTATGCGATGCGTGCGCGGCTGGCGCTGGCGATAAGCGGCACGCGCTGCGAATTGCGCGAAGTGCGGCTGAGCGACAAACCGCCAAACCTGCGCGAAGC
>JAHJWA010000037.1 GCA_018828205.1 Alphaproteobacteria bacterium | reverse complement strand
CCTCGCCCCAGTGGTTGCCCTCGGCCTTGCCGAGCGCGAAGCCGTGGAACGAGCCGAAGCTCGCCATATTGGCGCTCGAAATCAGCGCGCGGCGCACCAGATAGCCCTCGTTGCCGGGGAACTGGCCCCAGAAGGCGGGCTCGAGATTGGTGTCTTCGCGCACCGCGATCGCGCCCGTATCGGCGAGCGCGGCGGCGCAGGCGGCGGTCGCGTCGTCGAGCCGGACGAGATCGCGCTCGCGCACCAGCACGGTCAGATGATGATCGCCGAAACCCACTGCGCCATTGCCCAGCGCATCGCGCGCGGACAGCATGTCGGCGCGTTCGGCAGCGGCTTCCTCGTCGGCGGATTTGAGCCGGCGGATCGCCAGATCCATCCGCTCGCGCGCGGTCTGGCGTTCCTGCGGGGCGTAGCTTTCGCTGACGACCATCTCGAAGGGCAGCCGCAGCAGCGCGTCGAGCAGGCCCGGGCTGGTCGCCTCGGGATAATCCTTGAGCCCGAGGATGGCGGCGAATTCGGGCGCGCCCGAACCGCGCTGCTCGAGCGCGTCGAGACCGAAGGAAACCCGCCGATAGGGCAGCATGTTGCCGATATCGGTATCGTCGGAAGGGCGACGCACCGGGCGCATTTCCCCATTGTAGAGCGCCGAGAGCAGCTCGAGCAATTCGTTGTTGATCGCTCCCTGCGGGCTCTCGTAATCGCCCAGCGGCTGCGCGCCATAGGCGGCGAGCGAGGCCATCAGCCCGGTCGCGGCGGATTTGAGCGAGCGCATGTCCTTGGGATCGGCCTCGACCTCGGCTTGGCCCTTGCGGCGCCAAGCCTTCGACGCCCGCTCGACCAGCCCGGCCTTGCCGCGCGCCGGGCGGCGGATCAACGTCACGAATTGGTCATTGATGAACAGCGAGCCCGAGCCCAGCCGTTCCTTCCAGCGCTCGGAGATATGGCGGCTGAGCTCGTCGGGGTAAACGCCGTCGAGATCGACCTCGACCCGGCGCCGGACCACGTGGTGATACATCACGAAGCGCGCATCCAGCGTCGAGCGCAGCATGATCTCGCGCGTCGCGGCATGGGCGTTGAGCGCCTCGCTGTCCTCGGTCTCGAACAGCAGGCCGGGGACCTGGAGCGCGGTCATCAGCGAACCGTCGCGCAGCAGCAGCGTGTTGCCATCGACCAGCCGCGCATAGGGCAGCCGGTCGCCAGCGCGCGCTTCCTTGGCGCTCCAGGCGGCGGCTCCGATCCAATTGGTCATGCGGTCGCGGTCCTTCGTCCGTTACGCCTTGTCAGGGTGCGTAGCTGTTGCAGCCCCAGCGGTTGTAATTCTTCACCCGCGGACATTTCGACACCTTGGTGATCCACAGGTCGAAGATGCGCGGTTCGCGCAGGCAGGCGAAATAGCCGATCCCGTGGATCAGCAGGGCAGCGGGCAAGGCCCAGAAGCTGCCGGTGATCAGGAACAGCTCGGTCGTCACCATGCCGTTGATGATGAAATAGTTGAACGTCACGCCCGCGAACATCTGCGGGCGGGTGAGCGCGCGATGGACAGGGTGGCGGACGAGCTGTTGCACCTCAGGCCGCCGCCTGCTGGATGCCCGCGACGATCGAGGCCGCACCGAACAGGATGAAGGTGCCCAGGATCACGGTGGCACCGAAGCGCCAATTGAGTCTGCCGGTCAGCATCATGAAGCCCACCGCGGCGACCGCCATCACCGCGACGGCGGTGGCGACATTGCCCAGCAGCGTGCCCTGCAGCCAGCCGACAGCGGCGACCACCGGACCCGAACCCGCGGGATCGGCGGCCTGCGCCAGCGCAGCGGAGGGGGCGGCAAGCAGCGCCAGGGCAACAAGGCGGAACATCGAACGCATCAAACAACTACTCCCGGGAATGATCGGACAGGCGGCCCATGATGGCCGCGACGTAATGCTGGGTCTCGCGAATGCGCGGGATGCCACCGGCGCGGATTACCCGCCCCGGGCCGGCGTTGTAGGCCGCCAGCGCGCGTTCGAGATCGCCGTCGAAACGGTCGATCTGTTCGCGCAGATAGCGCGCCCCGCCCTCGAGATTGGCAAAGGGATCGTTGGGGTTCACCCCCAGTTCGCGGGCGGTCCCGGGCATCAGCTGGGCCAGCCCGCGGGCACCCACGGGAGAGACCGCATCGGCGCGCCAGCGGCTTTCCTGCCAGACCAGTGCTTCGATCAGCGAGGCGCTGAGATCGAAGCGGCGCGCCAGTTCGGCGACCTTGGCCCGATAGGCGAGCGGGACGCCCTGCGCATGGCGCGAAGCGTCGCCGACGATGTGTTCGGGGTGGGTAATATCGGTCGAAAAACCGGTTTCGATATCGACACCATCAAGGAGGCCGTTGTCGAATTCGACATTAGGGGTTTGGGATTCGAGCTCGGGCGCAGCGAGGCCGCCGGCAATCCAGCGCGCACCGTCATCCTCAATCTGTAACACGTCCGCCCTGGCCTGCGTGGCGCCAAAGGCCAGGCAGATCGCCAGGAGGCTATGCGTGCACGCGGCACGAATCATGGCGCCCTCCACAGTCAGACCCCCCGTTGGGCGCTATACATGACACGCGGGTGACAATGAAATCTTCAGCGAGGCTCCGCGCCCGCAAGGTTCCCGCCGCTTATGCCGCGGCTCGGAGGATTGGTCCCGGGATCGGGGCGAATGGCGCGGCGCTCTAGCGCGCCGCGATCCGCGCGCTGTCGGCGAATTCGCCGCGTTCGAGCATGGCAAGCGCCTGCCGCGCGAGGCGGCGGCTGTCGACCCACTCGCCCTCGGCGGTTTCGAGTTCGACGCGGGTCCGGTTGTCGCGCGCCGCCTCGAACAATTGCCGCGCCAGCTCGGCGTCGCCCTCGCGCGCATAGGCAATGCCGAGATTGATCAACCGAGCCGGGTCGTCGGTCTCGATCCGGTCGTTGTCCATGATCGCGGCGATTGCGGCGGTCTCGCGGCCATCGACCAAAGCCTGGTGGCCGAAATTATCCGCCACCGGCGCCTGCGCCATGGCCAGAATGGCGATCCCTTGTGCGAGCCCCAACATGATCTCTCTCCTTATCTGTGTGGATGCTCATTGGAGCAGATCACATAGCGTGCTGCAACATCTCTGTAATATTGTCATCGTTTAGTCATATGATGCGCAACCTTCCGGTCGGAGCGGGTTTTCCGGCCCGTTGTCGCGGAATTGTCATGGAGAGACCAAAACTGTCACGTGGCGGGCCTAGCGGATGATTCGCGATCAGAATTTCGCGCCTTTCCATCCGGTTTTTGAGGGGACCGCAAACCGTGAAGACAATCACTCGCTCGTTCGTAATTGGCACCTCCGCGCTCGCACTGGCGAGCTGTGGCGCTGATGAAATCGTCTCGCCGGGAACGGGCGGTGACGTCATCATCAACCCGCCGGCCACGCCGACGCCCACCCCGACCCCGACGCCCACGCCGACCAGCACGCTGGTCACCCCGGCGAGCGGCTGTCCGACCATTTCCAACCCCGACCAGCTGGCCGACAGCGGCACCATCACCGGCCCGACCGGGGAATATCGGGTCTGCACCCTGCCGGCGCGCTTCACCGCGTCCTCGACGCTGCCCTACAATCAGGGCATCCTCTACCGGATGAACGGCCGTGTGGATGTCGGCAACGACGGCGGCCCCGCACCCGACGCCAGCGACGGCGCGAGCGACACCAACGCGCTGCTGACCATCGAGCCGGGCGTCATCGTCTACGCCAGCGGCGCCAGCTTCCTGAACGTCAACCGCGGCAGCGACATCCGTGCGGTGGGTACCGCCACTCGCCCGATCATCTTCACCAGCCGCGACAACGTCCAGGGCCTCAACAACGACAATTCGTCGGGCCAGTGGGGCGGCGTGGTCCTCTCCGGTCGTGCCCAGGTGACCGATTGCATCGCATCGGGCGCGGCGCCCGGTTCGGTCAATTGCGAACGTCAGGTCGAAGGCGCGGCGCAGCCCGCGATCTTCGGCGGCAACACCAATAACGACGATTCGGGCGATCTCGCCTTCGTCCAGATCCGCTATTCGGGCTTTGTGCTTTCGGGCGACAACGAGCTGCAGTCGCTCACCACCGGTGGCACCGGACAAGGCACGACCTTCAACAACATCATGAGCTACAACAGCTCGGACGACGGCGTCGAATTCTTCGGCGGCTATATCAACGTCAAGCGGCTGATCGTCGTCGGCGCGGAAGACGATTCGCTCGACGTCGACACCGGGGCGAAGACCAACGCCCAGTTCGTGATCGTGGCCCAGCGGGCCGCCGGCGCCGATGCCATCATCGAATCCGATTCCACCAATGCCTTCGAAGAGGATCGTCCGCGCCAGAACCTGAGGATCTCGAACGCGACCTTCATCGCCAACAGCAGCGTTCGCGATCAGGCCATTCGCCTTCGCGGCGGTGCCGATCTCGCGATCGTCAACTCGGTGCTGGTCGACCGGACCGGCGCCACGCCCTGCCTGCGGTTCGACGGTGCCAACACGCTGCGGGCCGCCAATACCGCACAGGACGAAGCCGGCCCGCCGGTGTTCAATTCCTTCGTGCTCGATTGCGCCACCGATTTCCGCAGCGGTGGCGGCGGTGTCACCGCCGCGCAGGTCCAGGCCAATTTCGACTCCGGCTCGAACAACAACGCCAATTTCACCAACACGCTGACGATGACCTTCGTCAACGGGGCGAACGAGAACGGCGTCGCGGTGTTCGATCCGACCTCGCTGTCGAGCTTCTTCGAAGTGCCGACCAATATCGGCGCGGTCTATCCGGGCAACGACACCTGGATCAACGGCTGGACCTGCAACTCCGCCACGGTGACCTTCGATCCGAACGTCTCCGCCTGCACCTCGCTGCCGGTCTATTCCTAAGACGGAGCCGGGGAGCGATCGCATTGCCGCGGTCGCTCCCCGCTTTCCTACGCAAGAACCCCTTGGGTTCTCCGAGATTACGACCGCAAATGAGGGGGTCAAACCACATGTCGACTGGTAAGCGGCTGGCAGGGTTGCTGCTTTTCACCACGGCGCTGTCCGTTCCGGGCTACGCCTATGCGCAAGGCACGGGCGGGCCGCCCAGCACCGGCGCGCAGGGAACTTCGCCCGACGAGAATACCGACGAGGTTCTGACGGACACCGCCCAGGGCACCGCGCAAACGCAGCAGCCGGGCGCATCCGAGCAGCAACAGCCCGACGTCTCGATTCCCGGTGGTGGCAGCACGATCATCGTCACCGGTCAGCGGCGGACCGATGTCGGCCGCTCTTCCACGCAGGTCGTTTCGGTCCTCAGCGAGGAAGCGATCGCGCGGACCGGCGAAGGCGATATCGCCGGCGCGCTCAGCCGCGTCACGGGTCTCTCGACCGCCGGCAACGGCCTGGTCTATGTCCGCGGCCTCGGCGATCGCTATTCGCTCGCGCTGCTCAACGGCCTTCCCCTGCCCTCGCCCGAACCGCTCAGCCGCGTGGTCCCGCTCGACATCTTCCCGACCAGCGTGATCGCCTCCTCGCTGGTGCAGAAGACCTATTCGGCCAACTTCCCCGGCGAATTCGGCGGCGGTGTGATCAACCTCACGACCAAGGCGATCCCCGAAGAAAGCTTCGTCGAGATCAGCTTCAGCGGCAGCGGCGACGAGCAGACCACTTTCTCGACCGGCTACACCTATTACGGCTCGCAATACGACTGGTTCGGCTTCGACGACGGCAGCCGCGACCTCGGTCCCGAACTGCAGGAATTCTTCGACAGCGGCGCGCGGATCAACGATCCGGAGGTCGACACCAAGGGCATCCTGCTCGAACTCGGCAATCCCAATCGCATCCTGCTGCAGAAGAACGACTGGCTGCCGGTCAACATGTCCGGCGGGATCACCGCGGGCACCGGGTTCGATTTCGGCGATACCGGCCGGTTCGGCGTCATCGCCACCGCCTCGCTCAGCAATGAATGGCGCAATCGCCGCATCATCTCGCAAAGCGCGATCAACGCCGATCTCGATCTCGACAGCGATTTCGTCGATTTCGTCACCGACAACCGGATTCTGGTCAACGGGCTCCTGGGCTTCGGGCTCGAACTCGGCGAGCACCAGTTCCGGCTTACCAATTTGTTCATCCGCGACACGCTCAAGCGCTCGGGGCTTTCGCTGGGCGAGGACCTCCAGGACAACGACACCGATCTGATCCAGAACACGTCTTGGTTCGAGCGGCAGCTGCTCGATACGCAATTCGTCGGCGAACTCGAATTCGGCGCCCTTTCGGTCGATCTGCGCGGGGGCTATGCCCAGACGCAGCGCGAGGTGCCGTTCGACTGGGAATTCACCTACAGCCGCAACAACAACGCTTCCGACATCGGTGGGCTGTTCCTCAACACGCTCGATCCGCAGCGCGGCGGGGCGATCGTCTCGTTCTCCGATCTCACCGAAGATCTCTATTACGGCGGCATCGACCTTACTTACGAGGCGACCGACTGGCTGAGCGCGACGGTGGGCTATGCCTATACCGACACAAATCGCTTCTCGACGCGGCGCGAATTCGACATCCGTGCCTCGACCGGCTTCCCGGATGTTTTCGGTGCCTTCCGGCCCGACAATTTGCTGGGCGATGCCCTGATCGAGCTGGGCTTCGACCCGGAAGCGCAGGCCGCCGCCGGGCTCGACCCGTTCGAGTTCAACATCTTCGAGACCACCGAATCCGATCCCGCCTTCGAGGCGGGGCTGGAAATCCACGCCGCCTATGGCAAGCTCAACATCAGCCCGATGGCCGGTCTGACGCTCGACCTCGGCGTGCGCTACGAAGATGCGACCCAGTTCGTCAATCCGGTGGAAGTCTTCACCGTGCCCGTCGGTTCGCAGGAAGATACATCAACCTTTATCGCGAACGACTATTTCTTACCGGGGGCGACGATCACCTATGAGATCCTGCCCGATCTGCAGGCCCGGATCAGCGCCTCCAAGACCATCGCGCGTCCGCAATTCCGCGAGCTGATCTACCAGACCTATTACGATCCGGAGAGCAACCGCCAGTTCAACGGCAACCCGAGCTTGATCGATACCGAGCTGACCAATTACGAAGCCAGGCTCGAATATTACCTGGGCGGCGGCGACCGGATCAGCGTGGCCGGGTTCTACAAGGACCTGGAAAACCCGATCGAGATATTCTCGAGCTTCTCGGACAACGACCAGATCAGCGGCTTTGCCAATGCTCCCGCCGCCACGCTCTACGGTGCCGAAGTCGAGACGCAGGTAACCTGGGACCTGTACGACTGGGGAGGCTTCTGGGAGACCAAGCAGTTCCTGGTGATTGCCAACTACACCTACACCCAGTCCGAACTGAAGGTCGGGCCGGATGATGTCACGCGAGTGCTCAACCGTGACCAGCCGGCATCCAACTTCTTCCGCGACGGCGTGGCGCTGACCGGCCAGTCGGATCATCTGGTCAATCTCCAGCTGGGGCTGGAGGATCAGGAGACGCTGCAGCAGTTCACCATGCTGCTCAGCTATGCCAGCGAGCGGGTGACCAGCCGCGGCGCCGCCGCCTCGCTCCCCGACATCGTCGAGGACCCGGGTGTGCGGCTCGACCTGGTCTATCGCCAGGGGCTCAACGCCTTCGGCATTCCGCTCGAACTCAAGCTGGAAGCGCGCAACATCACCGGCCGCGACCATATCGAGTTCCAGGACAATGGGACCACGCGGATCGACATCAACACCTGGGAGGTTGGGCGCAGCTTCGGGGTCGGGCTCTCGGCCGAGTTCTGAGCCGATCAAGGCCAGGTTCAAGAAAAGGGCCGTCCTGCTGGGCGGCCCTTTTGCTTTGGGTAGCGTGGAGGCCGCTCAGGCCGCGTCGTAGACGTAGCCGACCGAGCGCACGGTGCGCAGCGGCGACTCGGCGCCCACCGCTTCCAAGGCGCGGCGCAGGCGCCCGACCCAGACATCGACGGTGCGTTCGTCGATCGGCGCGCCCTGCTTGCCCAGCCCGGCGATCAGCGCCTGGCGGGTGAGCACGCGGTTGGGGTTCTCGGCGAGAAACCGCAGCAGCCGGAATTCGTTGGGGCGCAGGCTCAGCGCGCGGCCTTCCCAGCGCGCCTGCAGCGAGCCCATGTCGATCGTCAGCGGCCCGAGATCGAGCACCCTGGCGAGATGGCGCTGTTCGAGCGGCGAGCGCAGCGCCAGCACCCGGTCGAGCACGCTGCGGCGGTCGAGCGGGCCGATCAGATAGTCATCGGCCCCCGCCTGCAGCGCGCGGCGGCGATCCTCAGCCTCGCCGCTTTCGAGCACCATGGTGACATGCGCATCCTGCATCCGCGGATCAGCGCGCAGGCGGCGGCACATCTCGAGCCCCGCCATGGTCGGCAGCACCCAGTCGACGAAGACCCAGACCGCGCCTTCGGCCAGCCGGTCGGGGCCGCCGGCGCCGAGCCGCGCAAAGACGAAGCGCGTGCCCTCGTGCTCGAAAGCGTCGAGCGCTTCGCCGAGTTCGGCGGTCAGGAATATCGTGACGGTTTCCACCCCGGGCCCTCCTTGGGAGAGCACCGGATTGGCGCGCTAGTGTGACCTGATTGTGACTTCGTTACGCGCGAAGTTCAGATCGCGCGGCCGACCACTTCCTTCATGATCTCGCTGGTCCCGCCATAGATCCGCTGGACCCGCGCATCGCGCCACAGCCGGGCGATCGGGTATTCGTTCATATAGCCCGCGCCGCCGTGCAATTGCAGCCCCATGTCGCAGCATTCCCATTGCAATTCGGTGTGCCACAGCTTGGCGGCGCTGGCCTCGTCGGTGGTGAGCTTGCCCTGCAGATGGCGCGTGATCGCCCAGTCGAGATGCGCCCAGCCGACCTGCAGCTTGGCCTTGAGATCGGCGAGGACGAATTTGGTGTTCTGGAACTCGATGACGCTGCGCCCGAAGGCCTTGCGATCCTTCACGAAGGCGACCGTCTCGTCGAAGGCGCGCTGCGCGCCGACGGCGATGGAAAGCCGCTCCTGCGGCAGTTCCTCCATCAGATGGATGAAGCCGCGGCCTTCCTGCCCGAGCAAATTCTCCCTCGGTACGCGGCAGTCCTGGAAGAACAATTCGGAGGTGTCGGCGGAATGCTGGCCGATCTTGTCGAGATTGCGCCCCCGCTCGAACCCCGGGGTTCCGGCATCGACGAGGATCAGGCT
>JAHJWA010000268.1 GCA_018828205.1 Alphaproteobacteria bacterium | reverse complement strand
CACCTCGGCGGATGCATACCCGGCACGCATGATCCAGCATTCAGCCTCCATGTCCCCGAGCGGCTCACCCTTCCGATCGTGATCGCCGCCCCGCATGGCGGACGCAATTATCCGCCCGGCGTGTCCGCCGCCATGCGCGAACCCGAATGGTCGCAGCTGCGGCTGGAGGACCGACTTGTCGACCGGCTGGCACGCGAGGTGGCCGAGGCCAGCGGCGCCGCGCTGATGGTAGCGCATGCGCCGCGCGCGCTGCTCGATCTCAACCGTGCTCCCGACGATATCGACTGGTCGATGGTGCAGGGCGCACCCCGCGCGAACCGCCCGGCGAGCGCTGCCAATCGCCGCGCCCGCAACGGTCTCGGTCTGGTTCCGCGGCGTCTGCCGGGGCTGGGCGAGATCTGGCGCGAGGGCCTGACCCTCGCGGCGCTGACCGAGCGGATCGACACCATCCATCGGCCCTATCACGTGGCCCTGAGCGGCGTACTCGACCAGGTGCGCGATCAATGGGGTGCGGTCCTGCTGCTCGATCTGCACTCGATGCCGCCGCTCAGGCCGCGTGCCGGGCAGGCCCATCCGGCAGAGTTCGTGATCGGCGATCGCTTCGGTTCGTCCTGCCACGATCTGCTCTCGGCGACTGCGCTGCGGCATCTCTCCTCGGCGGAACGGCGCGTCGCGCACAACCGGCCCTATGCAGGCGGTTATGTGCTCGAGCGGCACGGTTCGCCGCGCCGCGGGGTCCATGCGCTGCAGTTGGAGGTCTGCCGCAGCGCCTATCTCGACGCGGAAATGCGCGACGCCGGACCGCGCTTCCCGGGAATGGTGCGGTTGCTGGCGGGTCTGGTGCGCGCGCTCGCGGCCGAAACCGCGGCGCTTGGCGCCGATGGCAGGATCCCCCTCGCGGCCGAATAGCGGCGCCGAACAAGAAAAAACCACCTCGCGCAAGATGCACGAGGTGGCCAAGGTTCAGGGAGGAGGTGCACATCAGTGCACCTGCCGGGCAAGCCATGAGGGGGGATGCTGCCCGGCCCGATTAAGATGGCTGTGCCACCCGTCGGTTTCAAGGGGTTGGGAAGGGGGCGGTGGCGACCGATCGGCGCACGCCCGCCCCATTCTGCCGCAGCCGGCTCCGCACACAGCCTCGCGTGCGAAGCCGCTTCTGCTAGTTGACGCTCTGGGTCGCCTGCGCGGTCGCGGCGACCGGAGCCGTGCCCTGCTGGACCTGGCGCGAGAAGATCGTGCGCATGAGGTCGAGCGAGAAAATATGCGCATGGATCAGCAGCATCAGCCCGTTCTGGTTCCAGGTGCGCAGCTGATCGCCGCGGACCTCGAGCAGCTTCTCCTGATTGATCATCTGGAAGCCGCGATAGATGTAGGGCCGGTCGGGATTGTCCTGCTGCTGGATCGAGATCTCGCCATCCATCAACAGATCATGCTTCTTGAGTTCGTCGATGAAGGCCTTGGTGCGCTGGCCTGATTGCTCGAACTGTTCGCAGAACTCGAGGATGCGCTTGGTGTTGTCGGAGACCTGGCCCTCGTCGTTGAACAGCGCCTCGCCTTCCTCGAACTCGCCGATGGCTTCGCTGGTCGGATCGAAGCAGAGCGAGAGTTCGTCCTTGTCCTGCTGCAGCTTGGCCAGCATGAAGGGATAGCGGCGGATATAGGCGGGCAGATAGACCGGCTCGTTGATCTTGCCCTTGTCGTCGACGAAGGTGTTGACGCCCTCGTTCATGCCCATCAGCGCCAGCGGGAGCGGATTGTCGCCCGACGAGAACACAATCGGATAATTGCGCTGCGCCTGGACGAATTCGTCCACGGTAAGCGGGATCGCATGCGCCTTCTTCATGAACTCGGCGCTATCAAGCGAGCGCGTGCGCCACTTCTGGTGATCGCGGCTGTTGAGCGGCATGAGGTCGTTGTAGAACAGGGGCAGGCTGGGCTGCGGCGCGCTGGCCATGAAGCGTCTCCGGATCGAGCTGGAATGTCGTTTGCGCAGCCGGGACAAGCCCATCGCGCGCGTGAAGTCCGGCGCTTTAGGGGCTGTCGCCGACCGGTGCAACCCGAACGAGCTTGCCGGGATTGAGGATGCCGTCGGGGTCGAGCGCGCGCTTCACCGCGCGCATCATCGCTAGCGCCACCGGATCACCCAGCCGCTCCAGCTCGTCGAGCTTGACCTGGCCGATGCCATGCTCCGCGCTGATCGATCCGCCCCAGCGGGTGACGAGATCGTGGACGAAAGTGCTGACCGCCTTGCCCTGATCGCGCTCCCATTCGCCGCGGACCGAGCCGGGGGGGGCGAGCACGTGGAAATGCACATTGCCGTCGCCGAGATGTCCGAAGGCGATGGCGGTGGTGCCGGCAAAGCGCGCTTCAACCTCCGGGATGGCGGCTTCGACGAAATCGGCCATCCGCGCCACCGGCACCGAGACATCGTGCTGCATCGCCGGGCCGATCGCGCGTTCGGCCGGAGCGATCGAATCGCGCAGCCGCCAGAAGGCCTCGGCCTGGCTTTCGCTGGCCGCGAGGGTGGCATCCTCGATCAGTCCCCGCTCGAGCGCCCCGGCGAGCAGCCGTTCCGCCAGCATTTGCAGTCCCTCCTCCTCGCCGACCTCGGCAACCAGCTCGATCAGCGCGTGCCAGGCGTGCGTTCCCTGCAGCGGCGCGCGGGCATCGGGCAGATGATCGAGCACCGCGGCGAGTGAATGCGCCGGGATCACCTCGAAGCCCTCGAGCTGGTCGCTCGCTTCGCACTGAGCAAGCAGCAGTAAGCGCCGCGCATCGACGATCGAGCCGAGCCCGGCCCAGATCACGAGCCTTCCGCCGGTCTCCGGCAACAGCCGCAGATTTGCCGCGGTGACGATCCCCAGCGTGCCCTCGGACCCGATCAGCATCTGCTTGAGATCGAAGCCGCGATTGTCCTTTTTCAACGGGGTCAGCGAATCGAACACGCGGCCGTCGGCAAGCACCGCTTCGAGCCCCAGCACCTGCGCGCGCATCGTGCCGTGGCGAAGCACCTGCGTTCCGCCGGCGTTGGTCGAGACCAGCCCGCCGACCGTGGCCGAACCCTTACCGCCCAGCGTGAGCGGAAACCGCAGCCGCGCCGCCTCGGCGGTCTCGTGCAGCTTCTGGAGGATGACACCGGCTTCGCAGACCACTTCCCTGCCTTCGGCGTCGAGCGCGCGGATTGAGTCCATTCGGCGAAGGCTTAGCAGGAGGGCGCCACCGCTCGTGTCGGGTGTCGCGCCGCCCGACATCCCGCTGTTGCCACCCTGCGCGACGATCGGGACGCCATGCGCGGCGCAGAGTTTGACCAATTGGCTCACTTCCTGCGTGTCGCGCGGGGAGGCAAGCCCGAGCGCGGCGCCCGTGTAACGGCCGCGCCAGTCGGTCAGCCACGGCTGGACCAGTTCGGGGTCACGCGTGAAGCCGCGTGGGCCGAGCAGGTGCGCGACAGCATCGACAAAAGAGCGATTCGTAACGGGTTCGGCAGCCATGATGTGCTCATGCCACACCCGCGGCTTCGATCGCCACCTCTTGTCGCCCGGGCCTCTCCCCGGACTTGTCAAACGGCCGCGAGGGATTAAGCCGCTATTCAAACAGGGAAGGCCACCAGCGGGTTTCACCGACCGCGTGCCGCATCGGTGGCCAGGGAGCTTCGTCCGACTTCGCAATGAATTCGCTTGCCGCCATCCTCGCGTCCTTCGGGCTGCTGTTTCCCGTGGCGGGCGGGCCGCTGCATCGGGACGCGCTGGAGGATGCCAATGCGCGGCTGACCGAACAGGCGGCTCTCGAGACGAACTCCGAAGGAGCGGTGGTCCGGCTGCTTCCCGCTGCCTATCTGCCCTTCCTGTTGCCGCAGCACAGCCCGGTCTTCGAACAGGTACGGATAGAACGGAGACTGATTATCCGGATCGCTCCGCAGCCCGGGCCGATGCGCCAGAACCTGACCGCCAGCCTGCCGCCGCGCAGCGCGCAGCCGCGCTATCTCGAGCGCCCGATCGGCGATTGCCTGCCGGTGCAGAGCATCGCCGGGGTGCATGCCGAGGGAAGCAACCGCCTGCTGCTGTTCCTGCGCGACCGGCGGCTGATTTCCGCGACGCTGGAGAAGGCCTGCTCGGCACGCGATTTCTATTCGGGCTTCTATATGGAGAACAGCCGCGACGGACGGCTCTGCGTCGATCGCGACCAATTGCACGCGCGCAGCGGCGCGAAATGCGAAGTCGCACGGTTGAGTCAATTGGTCAGAGTGGTCGAATAGCCACCATCGCGCTGCGTCCTCCTCGCTGATTTCTTGACTTTCGCAAGGTTTCCGGCGATGGGCGCGGCGCTCGTGCTGCATCCGTAGCCGCTGCGCTTGATACTCCTTTCCATTATCGGACCACGCGAAACCGCATGACATTTGCCGACCTCGGCCTCTCCCCGACCCTGCTCAAAGCGGTGGAATCCGCGGGCTATACCGTACCCACCGACATCCAGGCGCAGGCGATTCCGCCGATCCTGATGATGAAGGACATCGTCGGTATCGCCCAGACCGGCACCGGTAAGACCGCCAGTTTCGTTCTGCCGATGATCGACATCATGGCCAGTGGCCGGCGCCGCGCGCTGATGCCGCGCTCGCTGATCCTCGCGCCGACGCGCGAACTCGCCGCGCAGGTCGCCGAGAATTTCGAGAAATACGGCAAGAACCACGATCTCAAGCTCGCGCTGCTGATCGGCGGCGTGCAGATGGGCGACCAGATCAAGGCGCTCAACGAGGGCGTCGACGTGCTGATCGCGACCCCGGGCCGGCTGATGGATCTGTTCGAGCGGGGCAAGATCCTGCTCAACGGCTGCGAACTCCTGGTGATCGACGAGGCCGACCGGATGCTCGACATGGGGTTCATCCCCGATATCGAATTCATCTGCTCCAAGCTTCCCGAACAGCGCCAGACCATGCTGTTCTCGGCGACCATGCCGCCGCCGATCGAGAAGCTCTCGAAGAAGTTCATGAACAATCCCAAGCGGATCGAGGTCAGCCGCGCGGCGTCCACCAACAAGGACATCACCGCCTTCAAGATTCAGGTCCCGGCGCGCAAAAAGCGCGAGACGCTGGAATGGCTGCTGCGCAACGATCATGTCGAGACCGCGATCGTATTCTCGAACCGCAAGACCACGGTGCGCGAACTCAACAAGCACCTGCAGCGCGAAGGCTTCTCCAGCGGCGAGATTCATGGCGATATCGATCAGGGAACCCGCATCCAGGAACTGGAGCGGTTCAAATCCGGCGCTATCAATATTTTGGTCGCCAGCGATGTCGCCGCGCGCGGGCTCGATGTGAAGGGCGTCAGCCACGTCTTCAATTACGACACCCCGTGGCACCCGGACGATTACGTCCACCGCATCGGTCGTACCGGTCGCGCGGGAGCCAAGGGACGCGCTTTCACCTTCGTCACCGACGAGGATGCCGAGGCGATCGACAATGTCGAGAAGCTGACGGGTCACAAGATTCCGGTGTTCGGAAAGGGCGATGTCCGCGTCGATCTGAAGGACAGTGGTTCCAGCGCGGAACAGGACAAGCCCTCACAGGCGAAGTCCGCCGAAGACAAGCCGGCTGGCGAGAAGCCCCGCCGCGCGCGCAAGCCGCGCGGTGAAACGGATCGCAGCCGGCGGGAAAACCCGCAGGAGGCTCCGGCCAAACAGGACGCTCCCGCCGAAGAATCGGCCCGCGTCGAGACTGGCGAGGAGCGTCCCGCCAAGCCGCGCCGCGAGCGGGCGGCCAAGGCCGCTAAGCCCGCATCCCGGCCCGCGAAGTCGCAGCCTCGGGACGATGCTGCAGGCGAAGGCGAATGGAACGGGCCCAAGCCCGATTTCCTCGGCGTAGGTTTCCGCTGAGCGCCGTCCGCGGCCGGTAACGCTACTCCGCGAGCTTGACGAAGCTGTCGAGCACCCGCTTGGTACCGGCCTTCTCGAAGGCGATCTCGAGCTTGTTGCCGTCCTGATCGGCGACCGTCCCGTAACCGAACTTGTCGTGGAAGACCCGTGCGCCGATCGCGACATCGCTGCGCGGCTTGGCGGCGAAACTGGCCGCGCTGCGCTTGTTCTCCGCAACCCGGACCGGCTTGCTGTCGTAGCCGGTCGCCAGCGCCCGCTGCCAGCCGGGGCCGCGGGTCGCCGACTTGTCGGGGCGGGCGGTAGAGACATGCGCGAAGGGATCGT
>JAHJWA010000036.1 GCA_018828205.1 Alphaproteobacteria bacterium | reverse complement strand
CGCGCTTCGAGGACGCGCCGCAGGCGCGCGCGGCGCTCGAGCTGGCGCGTCAGCAGGCGCTGCGCGCGCGCGCCCGCGCCGAGCGCTTCGAGCAGGATGCCGCCAGTTCGGCGCAGGCTTCGGACAAGGCGCAGGCCGAGTCCGCGGCGCTCGCGGCGAGGATCCAGCAGGTCGAGGCGGCGATCGGCGTCGCCGAAGCGCAGCTGGCATTGATCGATACCGAGCGCCGCCTGCTCGATATCCGGCTCGGCGAGCGCCGCGAGCCCATCGTCCAGCTCACCAGCGCGCTGCAGACGCTGGTCCGGCGCCCGCTCTCGCTCAGCCTGTTCGCACCCGGATCGCTGCGCGACACGGTCTATCTCGGCGCCGTGCTCGACAGCACCGTGCCGCTGGTGCGCGACACCACCGCCGATCTGCGCGCCGAACTCGACCGCGCCGCTGCGCTGCAATCCGCAGCCCGCGATGCGGTCGCCGACCGCCGCGCCAGCGAGGCGCAGCTGGCGCAGCGCCGCACCGAGCTGATCGCCATGGCGCAGCGCGAGCGGCTCGACGCGCGCCGTGCGGCAGGCGCCGCCGATCGCGAAGACCTCCGCGCCATCGCGCTGGGCGAACGCGCGCGCGACATCGATGGCTTGATCGAGGAACTCGAACAGCTCGGCAGCCTGCGCGAGCGGCTGGCGGCGCTGCCCGGACCGATCCCGCGCCCCGCCGACCCCACCATGGCGAGAACCGGTGACGCCACACCGCCACCTTCGCCTTCGCCATCCGCCACCTCGCCGCCGCGCCGCTATCGCCTTCCGGTCGACGGGCGGCTGGTGGCGGCCTTCGGATCGCGCGAGGACGGCGGCGCGCGGCGCAACGGCTTGCAGCTTGTCCCGCGCAGCGGCGCGCAGGTGGTCGCGCCGGGCGCGGGCCGGGTCGTCTTCGCCGGGCCCTATCGCGGCTACGGGACGATCGTCATCATCGAGCACGCCAACGGCTGGACCAGCCTGGTCACCGGCCTGTCCGATCTCGCGGCGCGGGTGGGCCAGAACGTCGTCGCGGGTTCGCCGCTCGGAATGGCGCAGCTGCGCGATCCCGCGGTCACGCTCGAGCTGCGCCGCGAGGGCGAACCGGTCAATCCGCTCGATTTCATCGCCTGAGAGTTCGGTCGCACCTGCGTGCTGACCCGCCCGCAGGCCGCGATAGGCCCGTCGTCGATCCTCAGCTAGCGTTCAGCGTGTGGAGGGGATAGGACGGCGCAAGACATGATTGGACATCTGCCATGAAATTCGCCGAACTCGCCCGCAGCGCCGCGCTGGTCACCGCGGTCGCCCTGATCCCCGCCACCACCGCCGGTCTGGCGCAGGTGGATGCGCGCGCGGGGCCGGAATTCGCCAGCCTGTTTGCCACTTACCAGCGGATCAAGGCGAGCTATGTCGAACCGGTCGAGGACGATGTCCTGATCCGCGGCGCGATCGACGGCATGCTCGCCGCGCTCGACCCGCATTCCGCCTATCTCGACGGTTCCGATCTCGAGCGGCTCGAGACGCTGATCGACGGCAATTATTCGGGCCTCGGCCTCTCGGTCGTGCTCGAGGATGGCGCGGTCAAGGTCATCTCGCCCTTCCGCGGCAGCCCCGCCGAGGATGCCGGGATGAAGGCGGGCGACTACATCACCCATCTCGATGGCGAGCTGATCTATGGCGGCGATCTCGACGAGGCGGTGGCGCGGATGCGCGGCCCCGCGGGCAGTTCGATCCGCCTGACCATCTTCCGCCCGGGCCGCGACGAGCCCTTCGATGTCAGCGTGACGCGCGGCGTGATCGAGCTGGAACCGGTCACCCACGAGCTCATGCCCGGCAACATCGGTCACATCATGGTCAACGAGTTCTCGCGCGATGTCGGCAGCGATGTCCTGGCGTCATGGGACGCGCTCGAGGAGGAGGCCAGCGGACGGCTCAGCGGGCTGGTGCTCGACATGCGCTCCAATCCGGGCGGCTCGCTCGACGAGGCGGTGGCGCTTTCCGATCTGTTCCTCGACGACGGCCGGATCGTCTCGCAGCGCGGCCGTGCGCGCGGCGAAAGCGTGGTCTACGAGGCCGAGACCGTGTTCCGCGGCGACATCGCCGAGGGCGTGCCGATCATCGTGCTGATCGATGCCGGCTCCGCCTCGGCTTCCGAGATCGTCGCCGGCGCGCTGCAGGACCACCGCCGCGCGGTGATCATGGGCGATCGCAGCTTCGGCAAGGGCAGCGTCCAGTCGCTGCTGCCGCTGGGGCGCGATTCGGCGCTGAAGCTCACCACCGCGCGCTATTACACCCCGGCGGGGCATTCGGTGCAGGAAGGCGGGATCAAGCCCGATATCGCGGTCCCGCAATTGTCCGATCCCGACCTCGCCAAGCGTTCGCGCTTCATCATGCGCGAATCGGATCTGCGCGGCCATCTGGTCAACGAGCTCAAGCTCGAGGATTCGGCGCTCGAGAGCGACCGGCGCGACGATCCGCGGTTCCAGAAGACCGCCGAGGAGCTCAAGGACGAGGGCATCGAGGATTTCCAGCTGCATTACGCGCTCGAAACCCTGCGGCGGACCGCACCGAACGCGGTGGCGGCCCGCCGCTAGAGCCGCTATCCTGCAGCAGATGATCGTTTCGCCATCCCTCCGCCTGGCGCAGCAACTCGCGCTGGGCATTCCCGCGCTGCTGCTCGGCGGGGCCTTTATCTCGCAATACGGCTTCGGCCTTTATCCTTGCGAGATGTGCTGGTGGCAGCGCTGGCCCCATTTCGCCGCGATCGCGCTGGCGCTGGCGTCCTTTGCCTTGTCCCGGCGCGACATCTGGGTCGCCCTTGCCGCGCTGGCGGTCCTGGTTTCCGGAGCGATCGGCGGCTTTCATGCCGGGGTCGAATACGGCTGGTGGGAAGGGCTGACCGGCTGCGCCACCGTGGTCCCGCAGGACGGCGCCAGCGCGCTCGATGCGATCATGAACGCGCCGATGATCCGATGCGACGAGGCACCATGGAGCTTGCTGGGCGTTTCGCTGGCGGGATGGAACTTCCTCATCTCGGTCGCGGGGGGCCTCGCGATCCTCCTCCTTCTTTCACGGAGCAAGACCCATGGCCAAGCCTGACATCCACCGCATGATTCGCGTCGACCAGGCGGGCGAATTCGGCGCCACGCGGATCTACGCCGGCCAGCTGGCGGTGATGGGCGACCGCGGCCCGCATTCGGCGGAGATCGCCGGCATGGCCGAGCAGGAGGCGCAGCACCGCGCGAAGTTCGATGCGCTGATGGCGCGCCGCGGGGTTCGCCCGACCGCGCTGCAACCGTTCTGGTCTGTCGCCGGCTACGCTCTGGGCGCGGCGACCGCGCTGCTCGGCCCCGAGGCCGCGATGGCCTGCACCGCCGCGGTCGAGGAAGAGATCGACCGGCATTATTCCGACCAGCTCGACGAGCTCGAGGAGGATGGCGGCGATCCCGAGCTGGCGGGGATGATCGAGGAATTCCGCGAGGACGAGCGCGAGCATCGCGACGCCGCACTCGCCGCCGGGGCCGAGAAGGCGCCCGCCTACCCGCTGCTTTCGGGCCTGATCCGGCTGGGTTGCCGCACCGCGATCAAGGTTTCGGAACGCATCTGATGCTGGAACGCCCGGCCGTTCCGTGCGCTTCAGGACCTATTCACGCCGTCACGCCCTTAACGAGGGGCCGTTGAGAGGATTACGATGACCAGACGCCCGCTTGCCGCCCTGATGCTTGCCATCGCCGCCTGTTTTGCGACCCCGCTCGCGGCGCAGGATAGCGGTGGCGACACGGTCAACATGGTCATTCTCTATGGCGACGATGCCGCGCCCGAGCCTGTCGGCGACGAGATCGTCGTGGTCGCCCGCCTCCCCGAGGCGGATCGCTATCGGATCCCCGAATCGCTGCGCTACAGCGACAACCCGGCCAACACCAGCTGGGCCGAACGCGTCGAGCGGCTCGAGATCGTCGGCGATTTCGGCACTTTGTCCTGCAGCGCGGTGGGCGTGGGCGGCTCCACCGGCTGCACGCAGGAAATGATCGCCGCGGCCTATGCCGACCGCGAGAATTCCTCCTCGGTCCGCTTTGGCCAGCTAATCGAGGCGGCGCGCGCCGAACGGCTGTCACAGATCGACGAACTGGCCGCCGAAGAGCAGGCCCGCGTCGAGCAGATCGAGCGGGAATATCTCGAACGGCTCGAGCGCGAGCGCGAGGCGGAACTGCCCGACACCGAACTGGCGGCGCCCCCGCCGGTCCCGAACTGAGTGGACTGACACCGGGCTCCGAACTGCGCTAGAGCCGTCGCGATGAATGGCCCGCGCACAATCCTCACCGTATTCGGGACGCGTCCCGAAGCGATCAAGCTGTTTCCGCTGATCCATGCGCTGGAGGCGGACCCGCGCTTCGTCTCGCGTATCTGCGTATCGGCGCAGCACCGCGGGATGCTCGACCAGGTGCTCGAGATCGCCGCGATCGAACCGCATCATGATCTCGACCTGATGACCCCCGGCCAGACGCTCGACGCGCTGACCGCGCGCGCGCTCACCGGGATCGGCGCAGTGCTCGATGCCGAAAAGCCCGACTGGGTCGTGGTCCAGGGCGACACCACCACGGTCATGGCGGGCGCGCTCGCGGCCTATTACCGCCAGATCCCGGTCTGCCACGTCGAAGCCGGCCTGCGCAGCGGCGACATCCACCATCCCTGGCCCGAGGAGGTCAACCGCAAGGTCGTCGGGACCTTCGCCGCGCTCCATTGCGCGCCGACGGAAACCGCCGCCGCCGCGCTGCGGCGCGAGAATGTCGCGCCGGACACGATCCACGTTACCGGCAACACCGTGATCGATGCGCTGCAATGG
>JAHJWA010000267.1 GCA_018828205.1 Alphaproteobacteria bacterium | reverse complement strand
GGGCATCTAAGCCATGACCGGACTCGTTCCCACCGCGCCCACCGGCGGCGGCGCGCTTTCGACGCTCACCGGCGGGCCGGGCAACTTCACCGAACGCGCGCGAGCCTTCGCGGCGCAACCCTCGGTGCGCAAGATGCTGCCGTGGTTCGCGGGCACCGCGGGTCTCGGTCTGCTGGCGCTGACCTGGGCGATGATGTCGCCTGCGCCGCAGCGGGTACTCTATTCCTCGCTCGACGATTCCGAGCGTGCCAGCGTGGTCGCCTCGCTCGACCAGGCGGGCATTCCCTACAAGATCGACAATGGTTCGGGGACGCTCACTGTCGACGAGGACGATGTCTACCGCGCCAGAATGCTGGTCGCCGCCGATGGGTCGCTGGCCGCGCCTGCCAGCGGGACCGACATGATCGACAATCTGCCGATGGGCGCCAGCAGGACGCTCGAGGGCGATCGCCTGCGCGCGGCGCAGGAGCGCGAGCTGGTGCTCACCATCATGGAAATCGACGGG
The DNA here is from genome assembly GCA_018828205.1 of Alphaproteobacteria bacterium. Taxonomy (GTDB): domain Bacteria; phylum Pseudomonadota; class Alphaproteobacteria; order Sphingomonadales; family Sphingomonadaceae; genus Qipengyuania. Next base: position 4,856 of record JAHJWA010000267.1, on the reverse strand, counting down.
GTCGAGGCGGTCCGCGTCCATATCGCCAAGGCCGAACGATCGGTCTTCGTGCGCGACGACGTCTCGCCCTCGGCTTCGATCATGGTGCGCATGGCGCGCGGCCGCCAGCTCGCAGACGGCCAGGTGAGCGCGATCACCAATCTGGTCGCCGGCTCGGTTTCGGGTCTGGCGATCGATGCGGTGAAGGTCATCGACCAGCACGGCAAATTGCTCACCCAGGCGCGCGACCCCAACAGCGGGCGAATGGATCTGCAGGCGCAGATGGAGGCCAAGCTCAATGCCCAGGTCGACCAGTTGCTCTCCCCGATGTTCGGAAGCGGCGCCTTTTCCTCGCAAGTGCAGGTCGAACTCAATATGGACGAGGTCACCTCGGCGCGCGAGGTTTACGACAAGGACGGATCGGTCCGGCGCGAAACCACGCAGCAATCGCAGAACGTAGCCATGCAGGCGGGCGGCATACCCGGCGTGCTTGCCAACACGCCGCCGGCAGATCCGCAAGCGCGCCCCGGTGCGCCCGAGGATGCGGCGCAGGCCGAACCCAACGGTATCGGCGAGAGCAGCGCCACCCGTGTCTACGAGATGGGCCGCGAGGTTTCCGTTTCCAACCTGACTCCGGGGTCGATCAAATACCTCTCGGTCGCCGTTGCGATCGATCAGGCCGCTTTGGCCAAGGCAAGCGCAGCCGATATCGCCAAGGTCAAGGAACTGGTTTCGGCCGCCGTCGGCGCAAGGGCCGATCGCGGCGATCAGGTCACCGTAATGATGCGTGCCTTCGAGAAGGTCGAGGCCGAAGGCATTCCCTTCTACGAAACCAGCTGGTTCGGCATGGCGGTGCGCAATGGCGTGGCCATTCTCGCGGTCCTCCTCGTCCTGCTGCTGGCCGTGCGCCCGGCGATCAAGGCGCTGCGCGGCCCCGCCAATAATGCGGATGAGGCCGAGACCGGCGACGGGGCACCGGCGCTGGCCGGCCCCTCGCAGGCGCTCGTGCCCTACGACCGAGAAGCGCTCGACAGCCAGATCGAACTGGCCCAGCGGATCGCGCGCGAAAATCCCGATGACGCGGTCCTCGCGCTCAGGCGACTGCTCGCCGAAGACGCGCGGACGGGAGAGCCGGCATGAGCCTGCCCGCTCCGCTGCCGCTGGGCGGCACCGACAAGGCGGCGATCATGGTGATGCTGCTTGCCGAGGAAGATGCCTCGAAGATCCTTTCGCAGCTGACCCCCGACGAACTGCGCCAACTCGCCGGTACGATGTGCGGGATCGGCGAAGTGCAGCCGCAGTCGATCATCGACGCCATCTCGGGGTTCTCCCGCTCGACCGAAGGCAATGGCATCGGCGACCATGGCCGCGTGGCCAGCGTCCGGCGCCTGCTCGAAGGCGCGGTGGGCGAGGTGAAGACGGAAAACCTCATGCGCCAGATCGCGCCCGAGGGGCAAGACGAGAGCCAGCCGGCGCTCGGATTGCTCCGCTGGCTCGATCCGCAGATCATCGGGGAAATTCTCTCCGACGAGCATCCGCAGGCGATCGCCGTCCTCCTGCTCCAGCTCGACACCGAAGTGGCGGCCGCCGCGCTGGCGGCGCTGCCCGAGCACCTCCATACCCCCGTACTTCACCGCGTCGCGCGGCTGGGGCCGGTCTCGCGCCAGGCGATCTCCATTCTAGAGCAAACGCTTAACGCCAAGATCGAGAAGCTCCACGGCACGATCCCGCTCACCATGGGGGGGATCAAGCAGGCCGCCGAGATCATCAACCGTTCGCATCGCAGCGTCGAGCAACGCGTGATCCCCTCGATCGGCAAGGTCGACAAGAAGCTCGCCAAGGAACTCGAGAACGAGATGTTCAAGTTCGAGCATTTGTTCGCGCTCGATGTGAAGATGACGGGCGTGCTGCTTCGCGAGATCGAGAACGACACGCTGATCCTGGCGCTCAAGGGCATCGAAGCCGAACAGCGCGAACAGTTCTTCGGCGCCATGTCCTCGCGCGCGGCGGACGGGCTGCGCGACGATATCGAGGGTCGGGGCCGGGTGAAGAAATCCGAAGTCGAGCAGGCGCAAAAGGATGTGGTGACGATCGCCAAGCGGCTGATGGCCGAGGGCGAGATCATCATGGGCGATGGCGACGAGGACTATGTCTAGAATAGCCTATTCCGCGCTCGGCAAGCCCGGCGGCTTCACCCCCAGCGCGCGCTATGCGCGGGTCGTTGTCGAGGAGGCTGAGCCACTCGCGGTCGATGCCGCTGCCGAAGCCTATCGCAGCGGTTTCGAGGACGGCCAGATTTCCGCCAAAGCCGATGCCGAGGCGCAGCTCGCCCGCGAACGCGCCGAGCGTGCGACGATCGAACTGGCCTTCGCCCGTTTCGACCTGGAGAGCGCACAGATGCTGCGCGAGACCTTGCGCGCCACCGTCCATGCCCTGTGCGACGACGCGGTGCTGCCGCTCGCGCTCGACTGCGAGGCGCTCGCACGCCGGATCGAGCTGGCGGCGGCGATGCTCCAGCGCAAGCACGACCAGAGGGTCATCCATATCCACCCCGAAGATCTCGCGCTGGTGCGCGACAGCGTCCCGCCCGAACTCGAACTGCGCGCAGATGCTTCCATCGAGCGCGGGGGGCTGCGCGTCGAGACCGACGACGGCGGGGTCGAGGACGGCCCGCAGCAATGGCGCCGCGCGATCGCCGAAGCCTTCGAATCATGCGCGCCCTGATCGACAGCGTCCTCGCCGATGTCGCTATGGCGCCGCTCGATCTGGCGCCGCGGCGTTTCGGGCGCGTGGTCGCTTGCGACGGTGGGCTGATCGAGGTCTCGGGGCTGGGCGTGCCGATCGGCAGCCTGTGCCGGATCGCGCAGGGCAACGGTACCGAACACCGCGCCGAGGCCATCGGTTTTCGCAACGGTCACACCATGATGATGATGCTCGGCGATACCGTCCTGCTGCGCCCCGGCGCAGTGGTGCGGCCCGAGGGCCAGCCCGGCATGCTCTATGTCGGCGAAGAGTTCCTCGGGCGTGCCGTGGATGGTTCGGGCAGCCCGATCGACGGGCGCGGACCGGTCGGATCGACCACCGCCTGGCCCGCGGGGGGGCACCGCGTGAGCGCGCTCGACCGCTCGCGCGTGACCGAGCCTTTCGACAGCGGTATCCGGTCGCTCAACGCCCTGACCACTTTCGGTGTGGGCCAGCGGATCGGGATCATGGCGGGCTCGGGTGTCGGCAAATCGGTGCTGATGGACATGATCGTCGAGGGCGCAAGGGCGGATGCCGTGGTCGTCGGCCTGATCGGCGAGCGCGCCCGCGAGGTTTCGGACTTCGTCGGCCGCCACATGTCGGGACCCCGCGCCGCCACCACCGCGATCGTCGCGGTTCCGGCGGATCATGCCGCCAATCTGCGCATGCGCGGCGCGCTGCTGGCGACCTCGTTGGCAGAGCATCTGCGCGGTCAGGGCAAGCGCGTGCTGCTGATCCTCGACAGTCTTACCCGCGTCGCCCATGCCGCGCGCGAAATGGGCATTCTTCTGGGCGAACCCGGTGCGGCGCGCGGCTATCCGCCCTCCGCGCTCGCCACCATCACCAAGCTGATCGAGCGCGCGGGGAATTCGGGAGAAACCGGCGGCGCCGTCACTGGTGTCTACACCGTGCTCGCGGATGGCGACGATCAGAACGATCCGGTGGTGGACACCGCGCGCGCCATTCTCGACGGACATATAGTGCTCTCGCGCGAAATCGCGCAGCGCGGGCAATATCCGGCGGTCGATGTCGGCGCTTCTCTCAGCCGGGTGATGAACGACATCGTCTCCCCCGATCACGCCAAGGCCGCGCGCCGCTTCCGGGCGCTGAGCGCGACCTATGAGGCGAACCGCGACCTCGTGATGATGGGCGCCTACCGCAAGGGCACCGATGCCCTGCTCGACGAGGCGATCGCGCTCAACGCGAGAATGGTGGATTTCCTCTCGCAGGATATCGGCAGCCATGTCGATATCCCGGCCGCGGTCATGCAGATGAACGGGCTCTTCGCCGGTGAAAATTGATCCCCGCAAGCTCAAGCGCGCGCAATTGCTCGAGCGGATCCGCACCGTCGAACGCAGCCGCTCGGCGCTCGCGGCATCCGAGGCCGAAGCCACCCGCCGACGGCTGTTCGGCGTCGCAGAGAGAACCCGCTCGCTCGCGCGCCATTACGCCCGGCAGGACGACGCGATGACCGGCACCGATCTGCGCGGCGCGAAGGCGATGCAGGACCAGCTCCAGCAGCTCTGCGCCCTGAGCGAGCAGCACGCCGAAGAGGCCGAACAACGCTCCGATGCGACGATGGACGAACTCGCGAGCGCGGAACGCCGCATGCGCCGTGCGGAGGAAGACCGGCGCAGCCTGGCCCGTGCGATCGTCGCCGATCTGGAGCGCTGAGTCCAAGTCTGGCACGGTTCTTGAAGAGAGAACCGTGAACAACAAACGGACTCACGATGATCGCGCTTCCTTCCTTCCTCGCCGCACTCGACAAGCTTCAGGCCAAGCCGGCTTCGGTCGAGGGTGATGCGCGCGAAGCCACTGAAAACGCGCCGAATGACGGTTTTGCAGCGCTGATCGCGCAGCTCATCCAGATCACCCCCCCAACGAACGAGCCGAAAGCCGCGCCTGATCAGCCGGCCGAGGGCGACGCCGGCAATCTGCCGACCGGCAAGATCTTGCCGGTCGATGGTCCCAAGCTTGCCGCCGTCCCCGCGATCCAGATCGAAGGTGAGGCGCTAGTCAGCGTATCGCCGCCGTCGCCTCCGGCCGTCCCGACCAATTCTTCCGCCACGATCATTTCCTTCCAGCAGGCGCAGGTCGCAGCGCAGGCCGTCAAGCAGGCCGCGCCGGTCGCGCCG
>JAHJWA010000266.1 GCA_018828205.1 Alphaproteobacteria bacterium | reverse complement strand
GCCCTCGACATCGAGCAGATCGTCGGCGATCTGGAAGGCGAGCCCGATATCGCGGGCATAGGCGCGCCAGTGGACCCGGCCCTCGGGCGCCACGCGGCCGAGGATCGCGCCCATCTCGACGCTGGCGGCAAGCAGCGCGCCGGTCTTGAGCTGCTGCAGCCGGGTGACCTGGCGCAGATCGTAATCCTGCTCGTCGGAGACCATGTCCATCATCTGCCCGCCGGCCATGCCCTCGTGCCCGCTGGCGCGCGCCAGCGCCGCCACCAGCTCGGCGCGGACGAAGGGATCGCCGGTGATCTCGGGGCGGACCAGTATGTCGAAGGCCAGCGCGTGAAGCGCATCGCCCGCGAGCACCGCGGTCGCCTCGTCGAAGGCGCGATGGACGGTCGGCTTGCCGTGGCGCAGATCGTCGTCGTCCATGCAGGGCAGATCGTCGTGGATCAGCGAATAGGCGTGGATCGCCTCCACCGCGCAGCCGGCGTGGATCGCCGCGGTCCGGTCGACGCCGTAGAGCTCGGCGACCGCAGCCAGCAGCAACGGGCGGACGCGTTTGCCGCCGCCGATGGTGGCGTAGCGCATCGCCTCGACCAGCCGCGCGCTGGTATCGTCGGGAACCGGCAGATAGGCGTCGAATGCCGCATCGATGTCGGACTGGATACGCTCCAGCGCCTCCTTGACCTCGGCGTGCGAATTCGGGACTTCGGTCACGCTCATCCCTCGGCGTCGAAGGGTTCCGTGCCCGAGGGCTTCCCCGCGCCATCGGTGACGATCTTCTCGATCCGTGCCTGCGCCGCGTCGAGCCGCGCCTGGCAATGCTTGCGCAATTCGGCGCCGCGTTCGTAGAGCGAGATGCTCTCGTCGAGCGGCACATCGCCGCTTTCGAGCCGGCGCACCACCTCTTCGAGCGCCTTCAGCGCATCCTCGAAATTCATCGGGGCGATATCGGAACCGCCCCCTCCTGCCTGTCCGGTATCCATGGGTCAGGAGCATTGACCGCGCGGCTCCACCGGGTCAAGTAACCTGCCCAAGGGGATTGCTTAATGAAGTGGATTGTCGCCATCCGTGCCGCCGGAACCCTCGCGCCGTTGCTGCCGATGATCCCGGAGTAGAGCGATGTTCATCGGACACTGGGCCCCGGCCTTCGCCGCTGCAGCGGTCGCCCCCGAGAGCCCGCGGCTGGGCACGCTGTTCATCGCCGCGCAGCTGGTGGACTGGGCCTTCGCGCTGTTCGTGCTGGGCGGGTTCGAGCACCTGCGGCTGGTTCCGGGCATCACCGCGATGAACCCGCTCGATCTCTATCACATGCCGCTGTCGCACAGCCTGCTGGGAAGCGCTGCGTTCGCGGCGCTGTTCGGCGTGGCGATCGGCGCAGGCCTGCGCAATGCGGTCGCGGGGACCTGGGCGGCGGCGGTGGTGCTCAGCCACTGGCTGCTCGACCTGCTGGTGCACCGCCCGGATCTCACGCTCGCCGGGGGCGCGGACAAGCTCGGCTGGGGCCTGTGGGACCTCCCCGCAATCGCCATTCCGCTCGAACTGGCGCTGACGCTGGGCGCCTTCGTCTGGTACGTCCGCGCCACCAAGGGGCCGCTCGGTCCGCCGCTGATCCTGATTGCGGTGATGCTCGCGCTGCAGACCTTCGACTGGTTCGGTCCCGAGCCGCAGGGCTCGCCCGCCGCCATGGTGCTCACAATGGCACTCGCCTTCGCCATCGTCACCGCGCTGGCCTTCTGGGTCGGACGGACCCGGTGGCACAAGCGCCACGTGGGGCTGGCGGTGGCGAGCGTGCGGCGCTAAGCGCGCGCGCATGGCAAACACCCCGTCCGCGATCACCGCCCCAATCACCGCCGAGACCGTCGAACAGCATGGTCTCAGCCCCGAGGAATACGAGCGCGTGCTCAACGCGCTGGGGCGCGAGCCCAATATGGTCGAGCTCGGCATCTTCTCGGTGATGTGGTCCGAGCATTGCTCCTACAAGAGCTCGCGGCTGCACCTGAAGAAGCTGCCGACCGAGGCGCCCTGGGTGATCTGCGGCCCCGGCGAGAACGCGGGCGTGATCGATATCGGCGATGGGCAAGCTGCCATCTTCAAGATGGAGAGCCACAACCACCCCAGCTATATCGAGCCCTATCAGGGCGCGGCGACCGGGGTCGGCGGCATCCTGCGCGATGTCTTCACCATGGGTGCGCGTCCGGTGGCGAATGCGAACGCGCTGCGCTTCGGGCGGCCCGACCACCCGAAGATGAAGCATCTGGTGCAGGGCGTGGTCGCGGGCATCGGCGGATACGGCAATTGCGTCGGCGTGCCGACCGTCGCGGGGGAGACCAATTTCCACCCCGCCTACGACGGCAACATCCTCGTCAACGCGATGACCGTGGGCGTCGCCGATGCGGACAAAATCTTCTATTCCGCGGCCACCGGGGTGGGCAATCCGATCGTCTATGTCGGCTCCAAGACCGGGCGCGACGGGATCCACGGCGCGACCATGGCCTCGGCCGATTTCGGCGAGGACTCGGATGCCAAGCGACCGACCGTGCAGGTCGGCGATCCCTTCACCGAGAAGCTGCTGATCGAGGCCTGTCTCGAGCTGATGGCGACCGATGCGATCGTCGCGATCCAGGACATGGGCGCGGCGGGGCTGACCTCCTCCAGCGTCGAAATGGCGACCAATGGCAAGGCGGGCATCCGCCTCGACATGAACCAGGTCCCCTGCCGCGAGGAGGGGATGACCCCCTATGAAATGATGCTGAGCGAGAGCCAGGAGCGGATGCTCATGGTGCTCAAGCCCGGCCGCGAGGCCGAGGCCGAGGCGATCTTCAAAAAGTGGGAGCTCGATTTCGCGGTCATCGGCGAGGTCACCGACACGCGCCACATGGTGCTCGAGTTCGACGGCGAGGTGGTCTGCGACATTCCGCTCGGCCCGCTCGCCGCCGATGCGCCCGAATACGACCGCCCCTATCTCTCCAAGGAGGAATACCAGGCCTGGGCCAAGGTGGAGCCGCTGGGCGAAATGCCGCAGAGCACGGATATCGCTGCCGACCTGCTCAAGATGATGGCCAGCCCCGCGCTCGCCTCGCGCCGCTGGATCGCCGAACAATACGACAGCCAGGTCGGCGCCGACACGCTGCAGACCGGCGGCGATGCCGGCGTGGTCCGGGTTCACGGCACCAAGAAGGCGCTGGCGATCACCACCGATTGCACCCCGCGCTACGTCTATGCCGACCCCTACGAAGGCGGCAAGCAGGCGATTGCCGAAGCTTATCGGAACCTGTGCGCCGTGGGCGCGCGCCCGCTGGCGGTGACCAATTGCCTCAATTTCGGCAATCCGCAGCGCCCCGAGATCATGAGCCAGTTCGTCCATGCGCTCGAAGGCATGGGCGATGCCTGCCGCGCGCTCGATTTCCCGATCGTCAGCGGCAATGTCAGCCTCTACAACGAGAGCAAGGCGACCGGCGGCGGCAGCGCGATCCTCCCCACCCCGGCGATCGGCGGGGTCGGCATCCTCGATGACTATGCCGCGATGATGACCATGCCCTTCAAGGCTGCGGGCGAGCGAATCGCCACCATCGGCTTCCATCACGAGGCGATCGGCCAGTCGCTGTGGCTGCGCGAGATCCACGGCCGCGAGGATGGCGAGAGCCCGATGGTCGATCTCGGGGACGAGCGGCTGTGCGGCGAGGTCGTGCGCCGGCTGATCGAACAGGGCAAGGTCACCGCGGTCCACGATGTCAGCGATGGCGGGCTGGCGGTGGCGCTGGCCGAGATGGCGCTGGCGAGCGGTATCGGTGCCGAGCTCAAGGAGATGACCGCCGAATTCGCCTTCAGCGAAACGCAGGCGCTCTATGTCGTGACCTATCGCGACGATGTCGAACTCGACCCCGGTGAAGTGCCCTTTACAGAGATAGGTCGAACCGGCGGCGATGCGCTCGTGCTCAACGGCAAGGCGGTCGCGCTCTCCGACCTGCGCGAAGCGCACGCCAGCTTCTTTTGCGACTGGATGGAGGGCTGACATGCTCGTCATTGCGAGCCTCGCGCAGCGAGGCGCGGCAATCCAGGGACGACGGGCAAAGGCACTGGATTGCTTCGCTTCGCTCGCAATGACGAGGTGTGGCCAATGACCGGCACCCACTCCGGCCCGCCGCTCGTCCGCACGCTCGATCTGCGCGACGGACAGCGGGTGTGGTTCGACGCCATGCCCGAGGCGGTCATCGACGAGATCGACGAATATGCGCTCGAACTGGTTTTCGTTTCCGACCCGTCCGAAGGTCTCGATGCGGCGCATGTGTTCGTGACCGAGTTGGCGGACCTCTCCGCCAAGCTGGCCACGCTCCGCCAGCAGATCGCAGCCGATGGACAGGTTTGGGTAAGCTGGCCCGAACCGTCCTCCGGCGAACCCACCGACATAGACGCGGACAAGATTCGCGCCGCGGCTCAGCCGCTGGGCTTTGTCGACACCAAGGAGGCGACGGTCGATCCGGCCTGGAACAGCCTCAAGCTGGTGATCCGCAAGGAACTGCGCTGACGATCAAGCCCCGGGGACGAGCGCCGACTTAAGCCGCGGCGGCCAGCTCCGGTTCCTGGTTCTTGGCCAGCAGGTCATAGGGGTCGATCCCCTCCTCGCGCCAAATGCGATGGCATTCGCGGTACCAGTGCGGTTCGGGAATGTTGAGTTCGAGCCGGACCGCCTGAAGGTCCTTGGCAAGCAATTCCCGGATCGACATCTCCACCAGCGGCGGACAGGCGACGCCGGTACGCTGCGCCTGGCGGCAGGCGCGAAACACCGGCGCCTTGCTCTTGACCGATTTCTTGATGTTGAGCGCGCCGGCATAGCCGATCAGCAGATGCCCGTGGCTGGGCGACTGGCCGTGGGTGAACAGCAGCACGCATTGCTCGCCCAGCCCGTCGCGGCCGTAGCCGGTCAGGACATGCATCAGATCATGCGTGTCGCGCGAACGGTTGCCGAACCATTCGACCAGATCGCCGTATTTGGGTCGCCCCAGCTTGTCGGCCTCGGCCACCAGCCCGGCGGCGGACAGCCCCTCGCGTTCCATGAAGTCGCAATAGGCCTGCGCCACCGATCCTTCGGGAAAGCGCCGCAGGGCTTCGTGATCGTCGAGGATCGGCGGCAGGAACGGCTCCTCCGCCCGCAGCTTCTCGCCCTGCTCGCTCAGCGTCAGCGCGCGGACCCGCGGCATAAAGCTCTTGGAGGGAAGCGCCTCGAAGATCTTGAAAACGTGGCTGGTCTCTTCCTTGTCCTTGAGCAGGTCGCGGAAGTGGCCATAGGCGCGCGGCAGCGAATATGTGGGCTCGACCCGGCGCGGATCGCGCAACGGCGTCCCATCGCGGGCGCATTCGATGGCGGAGCGGATGGCGTTGTGATCGGTCATCTACGGGCCTTTACTGACAGAAATGTCAATATAGCCTTATCGCCGACCGAAGGGAAGCTATCGCGCGAGCCATTCGCTCTCGGGAATGTCGAACAGTCTGAGTACCGCGGAGATATCGCTGCTGTCGATGCGTCCGTTGGCGGCTTCGCGCGGCTTGGGCTTGGCGCGATAGGCGATGCCGTAATCCGCCGCCTGCAGCATCGGGATGTCGTTCGCGCCGTCGCCCAGCGCCAGCACGCGCGCGCCCTCGCCCAACTGTCCGCGCTCCTCGTCCAGCGTGGCGCGTTTCGTCGCCGCATCGCTGATCGGCCCAACGAGCTTGCCCGTCAGCCTGCCCTCCGCGACCGCAAGCCGGTTGCCCACCACGCGATCGAAGCCGAGCTGCTCGCCAACCGCGTCGGCGAAATGGTGGAAGCCGCCGGTCACCAGCACCGCCCGGCAGCCGCGCGATTTGAGCGTCGCGACCAGCGTGCGGGCACCCGCCACCGGGGCAATCCGCTCGGCGAGGCATTGCGCGATGGCATCCTCCTCGAGCCCCTCCAGCAGCCCTACTCGTTCGGTCAGCGCCTGCCCGAAATCGAGTTCGCCGCGCATCGCGCGCTCGGTGATCGCGGACACCTCGTGCCTGATGCCCGCGTAATCCGCGAGCTCGTCGATGCATTCCTGGGCAATCATGGTGGAATCCATATCCGATATGAGCAGCCGCGGGATTTCGATAGGGTGATCGGCCGCCAGCATGTCGCAGGCCCCGAAATGGGCGTCGAGAATCGTGCGCACCGGCACCAGTTCGGCATGGGGAAAGGACAATTGCAGGACGTCACCGCAGAAATCGAGCATCCCCGCCATCGCCACCGGCATGCCGGCCGCGTCGAGCGCTGCCATGACGGCCTCGAGGCGGGTTTCGAGCCCGCTCTGGTCTGCTATCATCCGGACAATGAGCACGCGCGAAACTCCTGAAAAACCACCGTCGAACGTGGCGGCAAACCCGCCGCCGAAACCACCGGTCGCGCTCATCGCAGGGCCGACCGCGAGCGGCAAGAGCGATCTGGCGGTGCGTCTGGCGCAGGAGATCGAGGCCGACGGGCGGCGCGCGGTGGTGGTCAATTGCGACAGCGCGCAGGTCTATGCCGATCTGCGCGTGCTCTCCGCGCGGCCGACTGCGGCCGAGATGGGCGGGATCGAGCACCGGCTGTTCGGGACCTGGGACGGCGCGGTGTCTTGCTCCGCCGCCGACTGGTCGGCCGCCGCAAAACGCGAGATCGCCGAACTGCATGCGGATCACGCGGTGCCGATCCTGTGCGGCGGAACCGGGCTTTACATTCGCACGCTGATCGAGGGGATCGCGCCGATCCCGGATATCGATCCGGCCACGCGATCGGCGGTCCGCGCGCTCGCGCCTCGCGAGGCGCGCGCCGCGCTCGAGCGCGAGGATCCCGAAGCCGCCGCCCGGCTCGCCCCCGCCGATCGCTCGCGCACCACCCGCGCGCTGGAGGTGGTCCGCGCCACCGGGCAGACGCAGCGCCACTGGCAGACGCGCAAGACCGGAGGCATCGGCAGCGACATCGAACTCCACCCCCTGCTCCTGCTGCCCGATCGCGAATGGCTGTTCGAGCGCTGCGACCGCCGCTTCGTCGACATGCTCGACCGCGGCGCGGAACGCGAGGTTGCGGCGCTGCTCGCGCGGGATCTCGATCCCGCGCTTCCGGTCATGCGCGCCATCGGCGTGCCCGCGATTGCGGGGCTTCTCCGCGGCGCGGCGACCCGCGAGGCTGCCATCGCCGCCGGCCAGACCGCGACCCGACAATACGCCAAGCGGCAATACACCTGGTTCCGCAACCAGCCGCCGCGGGAATGGACACGGGCGGATAGCGCTGATTGTGCCACCCGCAGTATTTTTGTTTCTTTGTTTCAAAACCTGCGTTGACAGCGTACTTTTCGGATTTCATAGCGGTCCTCGTCGGCCCGGCGCGTGACCCCCGCGCCGGGCCGATTTGTGTCTGCCAATCGCCACCGAGGCGGCGGGGGCACGAAACCAATGGAGAGAATTGTGGCTGCCCAGCGCAACGGTGCGCAGATAGTGATGGATTGCCTCGCGGCGCAGGAGGTCGAATTCGTGTTCGGCTATCCCGGCGGGGCGGTGCTGCCGATCTACGACGAATTGTTCACCGACAACCGTTTACGCCATATCCTCGTCCGCCACGAGGCGGGCGCGGCCCATGCCGCTGAAGGCTACGCCCGCTCGACCGGCAAGCCGGGGGTGGTGCTGGTCACCAGCGGCCCCGGTGCAACCAACGCGGTAACCGGGATCGCCGATGCCTGGATGGATTCGATCCCCATGGTGGTCATCACCGGCCAGGTCCCCACCGGGCTGATCGGCACCGACGCCTTTCAGGAGGCGGACACGGTCGGGATCACGCGGCACTGCACCAAGCACAATTATCTCGTGAAGGACCCCGCGCTTCTGGCATCGACGATCGAGGAAGCGTTCCGCATCGCCACCACCGGGCGGCCGGGTCCGGTGCTGGTGGACATCCCCAAGGATGTCCAGATCGCGCTGGTCGACACGCCCGAGGAGGGCGCGGCGCCGCTGCCCTCCACGCGCTACCAGCCCCGCACCCATGCGGAGCCCGACGAGATCGCGCAAGCCGTCGCCATGCTGGCGGCGGCAGAGCGTCCGGTGTTCTACACCGGCGGCGGCGTCATCAACGCTGGCCCGCGCGCGACCGAACTGCTGCGCCAGCTCCAGCAGGCCACCGGCGCGCCGGTCACCAGCACGCTGATGGGTCTGGGCGCCTTCCCCGCCGATCATCCCGACTGGCTCGGGATGCTGGGGATGCACGGCACCTACGAAGCCAATATGACGATGAACCGCGCCGATCTGATCGTCGCATTGGGCGCGCGGTTCGACGACCGGGTGACCGGCAGGCTCGATGCCTTCGCCCCGCAGGCGAAGAAGATACATATCGATATCGACCGCGCGAGCATCAACAAGGTCGTCCCCGTCGATCTCGGCGTGGTCGGCGACTGCGCTGAGGTGCTTGGCCAGCTGGTCGGAGCATGGGGCGCGCGGACTGCGCGCGATCTGGGCGAATGGAAGGCGCGGATCGCGGGCTGGAAGGCGCGCCAATGCCTCGCCTATCCCGACAGCGCCGATTGCATCATGCCGCAGAAATCGATCGAGCGCCTGTTCGCGCTGACCCGCGACCGCGATCCCATCATCACCACCGAGGTCGGCCAGCACCAGATGTGGGCGGCGCAGTATTTCCATTTCTTCGGCCCTAACCGCTGGCTCACCAGCGGCGGGCTCGGGACGATGGGCTACGGCCTGCCCGCGGCGATCGGCGCGCAATTGGGCAATCCCGATGCGCTGGTGATCGACATCGCCGGCGAAGCCTCGATCCAGATGAACATCCAGGAACTTGGCACCGCGAGCCAGTACCGCCTGCCGGTCAAGGTCTTCATCCTCAACAACCAGTATATGGGCATGGTCCGCCAGTGGCAGGAGCTGACCTACGAAAGCCGCTATTCCAACTCCTATTCCGACAGCCTGCCCGATTTCGTCGCGCTGGCCGAAGCCTATGGCTGGAAGGGCATCCGGATTTCGGACGAGAGCGAACTCGACCCCGGGATCGAGGCGATGCTGGCGCATGACGGGCCGGTGATGGTCGATTGCCGCGTCTCGCCCGACGCCAATTGCTTCCCCATGATCCCCTCCGGCGCGGCGCACACCGAGATGCTGATGTATGGCGATGCGGTCGGCGGGACGATGGACGACAAAGCGAAGGCGCTGGTGTGATGATTGTTCGTGCTTTCTTTCGCCGTTCGTATCGAGCGGAGGCCGCAGGCCGCAGTCGAGATACGCAGACGCCGCGCCACGGTGTCTCGGATGCGCTCGACACGAACGGAGGTGGGGCGTGAAGATCGATCAGCCAGCCTCCGAACGCCACGTCCTCAACGTCATCGTCGACAATGAGGCGGGGATCCTCGCCAAGATCGCCGGGCTGTTCACCGCGCGCGGCTACAATATCGACAGCCTGACGGTGGCGGATATCTCGGAGGACCACGCGGTCAGCCGGATCACCATCGTCACCCGCGGACCCGAACCGGTGATCGACCAGATCCGCGCGCAGCTCGAGCGGCTGATCGCGGTCCACAAGGTCATCGACCTCACCGAACACGGCGCGCATGTCGAGCGCGAGCTGGCACTGGTCAAGGTCGCCGGCAAGGGCGAGGCGCGGGTCGAGGCGCTGCGGATCGCCGAGCTGTTCCGCGCCAATGTGGTCGACACCACCACTTCGAGCTTCGTCTTCGAGCTGACCGGCTCGCCCGCCAAGCTCGACAGCTTCATCGCGCTGATGCGCGAGCTCGGGTTGGTCGAGGTCGGCCGCTCGGGGATCGTGGGCATGATGCGCGGAGCCGAACAGGATTGATGCCAGCCCGGCCAGACCGGGCAAGACAAACGAGGTAATTATGCAAGTCTATTACGATGCCGATTGCGACCAGCAGCTGATCAAGGACAAGAAGGTCGCGATCATCGGCTATGGCAGCCAGGGCCATGCCCATGCCCAGAACCTGCGCGACAGCGGGGTGGCCGAGGTGGTCGTCGCCTTGCGCGAGGGCTCGGCCAGCGCCGCCAAGGCGCGCGAGGCGGGCTTCGATGTCAAATCGGTCGCCGAGGCGGCGCAATGGGCCGATCTGGTGATGGTGCTCGCCCCCGACGAGCATCAGGCGACAATCTACGCCGGCGAGATCGCGGGGCAGATGCGGCCCGGCGCCGCGCTCGCCTTTGCGCATGGGCTCAACGTCCATTTCGGCCTGATCGAGCCCCCCGCCGAGCTCGACGTGATCATGATCGCCCCCAAGGGCCCCGGCCACACGGTGCGCAGCGAATATCTCAAGGGCGGCGGCGTCCCCTGCCTGATCGCGGTGCATCAGGAGAGCAGCGCCAGCGGCGGCGATGGAGGCAATGGCTACGCCAAGCAGCTCGCGCTCTCCTACGCCAGCGCCGTGGGCGGCGGGCGCGCCGGCATCCTCGAGACCGATTTCAAGGAAGAGTGCGAGACCGATCTGTTCGGCGAACAGGCGGTGCTGTGCGGCGGGATCACCCATCTGATCCAGGCCGGGTTCGAGACGCTGGTCGAGGCGGGCTACGCGCCCGAAATGGCCTATTTCGAATGCCTCCACGAGACCAAGCT